>JBAZRT010000007.1:0-27796 GCA_041662765.1 Parcubacteria group bacterium | reverse complement strand
TCTATCCCGATAAAGAAACTCTTAAAATTTTGATTGAGCGCTCTGGCAATACGAGGCGTATAAATTTCCTCGCCTCCCCAGAAATGCAGATCAACCCCCTGAAGAGCAGTCAGAAGTTCTTCCTCGGACATAGCGCATGACCCGTAGCGCAAATCCAATTCTGAGTCTAGCTTTTTTGTTGTTTCAGGGAGAAGCATTCCTTTGCAAGTAAGAAAAGCGGTTTTCATGGCTCACTCTCCCTTGTAATCCTGGATTGTTTTTATTATCCGGGTAATAGTCCTTTCGGCCAGATTGACTGTTAGCCCGGCAGCGGGTGAATTGACCGTGCCTGTGGAAATGGGGACGGATCGAATCAGTTCCCTCAAGCTTTCAGGCATCTCAATCTTTTCAATGGCTGACAGGATATCATTGTCCGTTTTTATTTCCACCGCCCGTTGCCTCAATTTTTCGAGCTTATCCAATACGGGTTTCCATTGATCGTTCATATATGCCCCTTTCGAGTTTGGATTGTTGTCAAAGAATTTCTTTCATCTCAATGAGATGACCAGCTAGTCTAGCGGCTAGTGCCTGCGTTGTCAAGGTGGGGTTGGAGGCGCCGCCGGTTGGGAAAACTGAGTTTCCGCATATATAAAGATTTTCAAGGTCGTGGGATTTGAGGTCCTTGTCCACGACCGAATTTTTGGGATCGTTGCCCATCCGAGTTGTGCCCATCAAATGGACAAAAAGGGGAGTGCGGAAAGTTTCAGTCGCTCCTGCAGCTGAAAGGATTTTTTCCATTACTTCATATCCCCGTGTGATCATTTTTTTCTCGTTTTCTCCGATGGAAAATATTGTACGGGTGATTGGAATGCCATAGGCATCTTTTTCCTCGGCGAGTTCCACCCTATTTTTTTCATACGGCAAAACCTCGCCGATTATGCCAAGCTGAAGCCAGAAGTTGTATTCTTGCATAAAATCAATCAATTTCTTTCCCCACAGTTCCGGACGGCCAGACTGGGCGCCGAGGGCGAAACTGATCGGCCTTCCGCAATAGGGAGCGATTGAAAAACCGCGCTTGAAATCCTGCTTTGAGTCGGTTTCATAAAAATCCTGGGTGACGCTCGCGGTGGGCGGGTTGCGGTAGACAAAAAGAGGATCTTTAAACTTTCCATATACGACGTGGTCAGAATGGCACATCAAATATTTTCCAACTGCCCCGGAGCTATTTGCCAAACCGTTGGGGAATTTGTTTGATTTGCTATTCAACAAAAGTCGCGGAGTCTCGATTGCGAAAGCCGAAAGGATGAGAGTATTGCATTCGATTTCATGATCTTCGCTGTTTTTTGTATACACGACGCTTTTGACTTTTTTTCCGGTTTCGTCCAAATTTATTTTTTTCGCCATGGCGCCCGCTATCACTTTGCCGCCAGATTCGATGCCGCGGGGAATATAAGTGATGAGCGTTGATGATTTGGCTTTCGGTTTGCAGCCCTGTTCGCAAAAACCCCGGTTTATGCACGGTTGGCGCCCGGTGACGGGCTGGGTGATGAGCGCGAGAGGGCAAGGCGCGATTTCGATTCCCAATTTCTCAGCGCCCGCTTTGAATTTTTGATCGACACAACTCAAGCGGTGCGCTGATTGTTTGTATGGTTTGCTTTGCGCTGCCCAGGGAAATTTTTCCGGTCCGGCGATGGGAAGGTCCTGTTCAATTTCCGTATAATACGGTTCAAGCTCGTCATAGTCGATCGGCCAATCCTCGCCCACTCCGTCTTGTGATTTTGTTTTGAAATCAGACGGATGAAGCCGCAAAGACATCATTGTGTAGTGCACGGTTCCGCCGCCAACGCCCTTTCCCGAAGTTCCGCCGCCAACATCGAGCGGGTTTTCTCCCTCGCTGATTCTTGGGTCGTTCCACTTCAATTTTTCCATTTCCCGTTCGTCGCTCACAAAATCTTTTTCCGTTTCCCAGTGAGGGCCTGCATCAAGACCCGTGACGTCAAAACCGGCTTCGGACAATTTTCCGAAAAGAACCCCGCCGGCCGCGCCGAGGCCGACAATAAGAATGTCGGTTTTTTGCAGATTATTTTTCATACTTTGGTTCCCAGTCAAAAGTTTTGTCGCAATCAAGATGCGCGTAGCCTTCGGGAAAAGCTGGTCCGGGAAAACCAATGGCGTTCCAGCTTGCAGGGTGGGAAAAATATATCGCGGTTGCATCCGACAAAACTTTGCGCACAAAACGGCGCAAAAAATCATTGGGATCTTTTTCAAAAATATCCGAAATATATTTTTCTATTCGGGGAGTGCTGAAGTCTTCGATCGGTTTTCCGGAAATTGCTTCAGCTTGAGCGGAAAAATCAGCGAGTCCCGTCTGATAAAAAACTCTGGGCCAGGGATTTTTTCCATAACGGACTCCTTTTATATTTTTTTCCAACTCGCGGTCGATTATTTCAGGAATTTTTATGTAGCTTGCGCCCTTCTTCTGGGGAATGAGCGCGTCAGTCAACAATTCAAGAATCTCGCCTTCCCGCTCGGTCAAAAAATTATAAGACAAAGCATCGCCGAGTTCATCGGCGATCCTTTTTTTGACGACTTCCTGCGTTTCCGTGTCCCACTTTTCTACACGATCAAGAGAGTCATAATTTTTTTGAAGTTTGTAGCTCATAACCCAAGAACACCTATTCGGCGACGCCATTGAAACAGAAATATCCCTTGGAAAGTTTGTATTCTTCCCAGACAGGGCAGATTCCGCAGAGATCGCCGGCTTCCGGAAGATCGCAGGCGGTTTTGCCCTTGGCGCAATAGAGCACCTCCTTTTTTTCCGCGGGGCATTTGTTTGCCAGCCAAGTGGGGCAACGGGGACAAACGCATTTGGCCTCGTTCTCAGGAGTGTTTGGCACTTTGGACATATGTTTTGTAAAAACTAATAATTTTTAGCGATGTTACAGGCAGGCTATTATTCCACGATCAGCTTCCCGACCATGCCCTGCTGGCGGTGCGTAGGAACGCTGCAATAATATTCGAAAGTCCCGGTTTTGTCGGCAGTAAATTCGACTGAAGCACTTTTTCCAGTTTGGATAATATCCGTTTTGGCATTGAATTCGTCCACAACCCAGTCATGCATTCCTTGTGTGACAGTTAAATTTATTCTGACTTTGTCTCCTTTTTTGACCCGGATTTCTTTGACCGAAAACTCAAAGGGTTTAGCGGAGATGTCAAATGTCTTGATCGCGGAATTGTCCGTGACGGGTGGGGTTGCGATGTTTGTGCGGGAAGGGGGCGTCATAGCTGCCGGATAAGCCGGTTTGTTTTTCCCGCGGGAATAATAGACGATTCCGATAACGACGATGATGACCGCAACAACAATCCAAGTCATTGCAGTGCCGTTCTTGGGAATTTGCGCTTGTTCTTCCCCTGTTTGCTTCTTCTCTTCCATGGTTTTTTGCTTAATTTTTAGATAAAAAAGCGATTGCCACCTTGCAATAAAGTATTACAAGTACTTTAGAAGATTATTTCGTAAAAGTAAAAGAATTGAGCTCCTGGTTATCCGCCGAAAATATTTTCACAGTGATTTCCTTTCCGCTAACGCTCACCATGCCGAAACGGCCCTGGCCTCGGTTCGCGTATTCGGCAATTCCGGGATTAGGGAGATCGTGGTCGAAAGAATCGGTGTTTCCAAATACGAACTGATAGGTACTTCCGATTTTTCGGCGGCTCACGATATGTTCGTGTCCATTGAAAACAGCCGTCACGTTGTGTTTTTCCAAAATTTGCCAGAGCGCGTCCCGCTCTCTTGGCTGGACATCAAGACTTTCGCCGATCTTGGAACTTACTGGATATGCCGGTTCGTGAAAAACAACGAAAGTATTTTCTTTTTTATTGGCAGAGAGATCTTTTTCCAGCCAAGCCCGTTCCTCGCCATTCACGAGATGTTCTTTGGGGCTGTCACTGTTCAAGACCACGAAATGAGAGTTTTTGTAATCGAAAGAATAGACTTGCTCGCTGAAACTTGCCGGGCCGTTGGTCGGAAAATCGAAAGCGTCTTGCCAGGCTTTCCCGCCTTTGTTTTTGATATTGTCGTGGTTGCCCATCGTGGCGTATGTTTTTGAGAGAAGCGGCGCGTCAATTTTCTTCCAAGCGTTGTGTTTGTCGATACACTCGGAATAGCTTTCACAACTTCCCGTGAGGTCACCTGTAACAATGACCAAATTTGGATTGGCGGCCGTTATGTCTTTCACTACCTTTTGAAAGTAGCCGTTTGAGTTTTCGGCCTTGAAATACTGAGTGTCACCGATGACGGCGAAAGAAAAATTGCCTTCGTCTGTTTGTTTTGTTGGAGCGACAGGGGCTGTTTTTGATTGAGCGAAGGGGCTGGCAATTTTTGCGGCAATACCCTCCGCTTCTTTCAATATGCCGAAAAGGACTCCGCGAAAAGAGAAAAGAAACCCCGAATCGGACGATTGGGCGAAAGCACGGAATGCGAAAAAGGCGAAAACAATGACAATAATTGCGGCAATGTATTTTTTCATAGTCTGTATAGGCTATTACTGGATATACTAGTATATTTTTTCAATAAAAAACAGGAGATTATCTTTTTGGACGTGTAAAAAATCAGAAATTTTGCTAAAATGAACAATGGGAGGAACAGAAATATAGGCGCTGTTGCGGCGCAACCATAAGAATTGAGATATCAAAATGTTTATCAAAAAGAACAAAAAAACCGTGAGATTCGGCCTATTCGCGCTGCTGATGGTGTTGTTTCTCTCTGGGTGCTACGACAACAAGCCCAAACAGCAGGTGCTTCAAAGCGCCGAGCAGTATGATATCAAAAACTATCAACAGCGAGAGATGGACAATTCTCCCGCCGCACACCGTCTTTCGGTCAGCGCTCCTCGAGGCAGTTCTTCCGCGGAGGAACAAAGTTCGCAAGCAAGAGATCAAGAAACGGGCCAGGCGGATCAAAGCGAGACAAAAAAGCCGCCGGCAATGCAGATCGACCAAAACAAAAAATATTCAGCCGTTCTCAAAACCGGCGATGGAGATATCAGCATTGATTTCAGCACGAAGAAAGCGCCGATCACTGTTAACAATTTTATTGCGCTTGCAAAGGAAAATTTTTACAACGGACTTGTTTTTCATCGGGTCGTGAAAGGTTTCATGATCCAGGGTGGCGATCCGAAAGGAGACGGGAGCGGAGGGCCGGGGTACAAGTTCGAAGACGAAAAATTGGAAGGGAAATATACGCGCGGAACGGTGGCGATGGCCAACTCCGGTCCCAACTCGAACGGCAGCCAGTTCTTCATCATCCATCAAGATTATGACCTTCCCAACAAATACGTGATCTTCGGCCATGTCTCAAGCGGTATGGACACGGTGGACAAGATAGCGAACACTGAAACGATTGACAACGGCGCCGGAGAAAAATCAAAACCGGTCAGTCCCGTGAAAATAAACTCCGTGGAAATAATAGAAAATTGATCATGCTTTTGTTCCAAAGAAAAACAGCCCTGGCAAAAAGACCAGAGCTGTTTTTTTGAAAGAATTTGACAGAGGGCAGAGTAATAGGATATTGTATACCTAGGGGGTAGGTACTTTAAACTGAACTTTATGAAAATTGACAAAGAAATTGTCATCGCGCTCAAAAAGGCGCACAGTCATCTTGGGAATGTAATCAAGATGGTCGAGGAAAAAGAGTATTGCGTCGATATATTGCAACAAAATTTGGCTGTCATCGGTCTTTTGAAATCGGCCAACAACAAGCTGCTTGAGCGGCATCTCAACAGTTGCTTTGTGAATGCGATGCGCTCTAAAAATGAAAAAAGAAAACAGGAGATGATCAATGAGATACTCAGCATAAACAAGCATATTCTTTGAGGCTGGGCTATTAAACTTTCATTCTCATGAAATCAAAAAAAATTTATATCAATGGGATGCATTGCCCGAGTTGCGAGAAACTGCTTGAGGGGGAATTCAAAAATATTCCGGATGTTCAAGATGCGCGAGTGAACCGGAAAACCAATTCCGCGGAGATTTTTTTCGTGGACGAAAAGCCGGATTTTGAAGAGATAAGAAAAACCGCCGAAAAATTCGGTTATACTGTTTTTGAAAACGAGCCTGCGGACAGCGCTGTAAAAAGAAAAGCGACTTGGAAGGAATGGCTGAAAGCGTGGCTGATCATTCTTGCCATACTATTTTTATATCGTATTTTTCAAGGCGCCGGTTTTTTGAGAACGATAAGCATCGGAAACATCTCAGTGTCATACGGCGTGTCTTTTCTTGTCGGCCTTGTCGCTTCTGTCTCGTCTTGTCTTGCTGTGGTGGGAGCAGTGGTCATCGCTTTTTCGGAAAAATATCAGAGCGAGAAAAAAAGTTTTTATGAAGGCGCTGTTCAGCCCAATTTGCTTTTTCATGTCGGACGGCTTGGAACCTTCTTCATTCTCGGCGGTCTTCTGGGAGCTGTCGGCGGCGAGATGAACATTTCTGGAAACTTCGTTTCTATCTATACGATCATCATCGCGTTTGTAATGGGGTGGTTGGGACTCAACATACTCGGACTGGCTCCAACGCTTGCGGCCGTTGGAATAAAAATGCCAAAAAAATTCAGTGCGCGCTGGGAGGACCTCAAAAAATCGGAGCACAAAGCGGCGCCGTTTGTTTTGGGGGGACTCACCTTTTTTCTTCCCTGCGGCTTTACCCAGAGCATGCAGCTCTTTGCGCTCGCTTCAGGCAGTTTTTTGGTCGGCGGATTGAGTTTGCTTTTTTTCGCGCTCGGTACGGTGCCATCACTCATGATTTTGGGCGTCGCAGCCTCGTGGACAAAGAACAGTGGATTTGCCGTATTCCAAAAAGTTGCCGGAATTCTCATTTTGATCTTCGCAGCTTATACGCTCAATTCCGGCTTCGCCTTGAAGGGCGTGAAGACGAATGTCATCAGTTCGAATGGCAGCAAGCAAGATTCCTTGGTGAAAGATGACCCCCCTCAAATTCAAAACAAAAGTTCTGACCAATCGGAACAAATCGTCACAATGAAGGTGACCTCGAGCGCATTCGAGCCAAATGTTCTCAGGGTTAAGCAAGGCATACCGATAAAATGGATTATTGACGGAATAAACGTGACGGGCTGTACCAGTTCAATCGTTGTTCCTTCTCTTGAAATTTCGAAAAATTTGAAATTTGGAGAAAATATAATCCGGTTCACCCCAATGAAAAAAGGCGAGATCCCATTCTCCTGCGGGATGGGAATGGTGCACGGGAAATTTTTAGTAGAATAAATCAAAAATCCGGTTCATATTTTTTAATATTTTTTCATGAAAAAGA
This sequence comes from Parcubacteria group bacterium, assembly GCA_041662765.1. Classification (GTDB taxonomy): domain Bacteria; phylum Patescibacteriota; class Minisyncoccia; order Moranbacterales; family UBA11712; genus JAPLXD01. The sequence goes on along the minus strand of JBAZRT010000007.1, from coordinate 20,503 downwards.
CAAAGACAATATTGAAAATTGTTGGTATGACTTGCGCCTCCTGCGCAGTCTCAAATGAAAAAGAACTTTTGCGCGCGAAAGGGATTTTGAGCGCGAATGTCAATTTCGCGGCCAAGAAAGCGTATGTCGAATACGATGCGGATGTCTTGAATGAGGAAGATCTGAAAAAAATAATCATCAGCAACGGATATGACATCGAGAAACCGCATAGCGCCGGAAATTCTCACGAGCATCATATGGACGGAATGAAAATGGAAGATGGCGGACACGGGCATGGCAATGAAGATATCCAAAAAAATTGGACGTCATTTCTGTGGTCGGCGGTTTTGAGCGCTCCCTTGCTTGTTGAAATGTTTGTGAAAATAAGAGCGGGAAAATTGTTTTTGGGAATAGATCTCGTCATGTGGCTTCATTTGACCTTGGCTACGGTTGTAGTTTTTTGGTTCGGCTGGCGATTTCACCGAATGGCTCTGATGCAGGCAAAAAAAATGCGGGCCAATATGGACACACTGATCTCTCTCGGAACTCTCGCTGCGTATTTTTTCAGCGTGTGGGCGATATTTTCAGGCCGCGAAGGTTATCTTGAGTCGGCGGCGCTCGTCATCACGCTCATTCTTCTCGGAAAATATTTTGAAGCCAAGAGTACGGGGCAAGCCGGCGAGGCAATGCAAAAACTTCTCGAACTTGGCGCGCGAAAAGCGCGAGTGATAAAAGGCGTCCGAGAGGAAGAAGTGAACATATACGAAGTGAAAGTTGGAGATATTCTTCTTGTAAAACCGGGAGAGAGAATTCCTCTCGACGGAATCGTGCTTGAAGGCGAATCGGATGTTGACGAGGCTATGCTTACGGGCGAATCTCTTCCGGTTGAAAAGAAAAAATATTCATCCGTGTTCGGCGCGACGATCAATCAGGACGGGATGCTCAAAATAAAAGTGATGCAGATCGGAGACGAAACTGTTTTGGCGCAAATCATCAGAACAGTTGAGGAAGCGCAGGGATCCAAGGCGCCTATTCAGAAATTGGCGGACAAAATTTCCGGGATTTTTGTTCCGATTGTCATTCTTTTGGCAATGTCCACTTTTTTGGGATGGTATTTCGCATTGCATAGCTTCACTCTTTCGCTCATCAGCGCGGTATCGGTTCTTGTGATTGCTTGTCCTTGCGCTTTGGGTCTTGCGACGCCGGCGGCGATCATGGTTGGAACGGGACGGGGCGCCAAGAGCGGGATACTTTTCAAAAGCGGAGAAAGTTTTGAGAGGGTTAAGGATATTTCGATGATCGTTTTCGACAAAACGGGAACGCTGACGAAGGGAAAACCGGAGGTGCAAAAAATAATTGGAAATCCAGCTTATGATTACAGTGAAGACAAGATTCTCAAAATAGCGGCGAGCCTCGCGAAAAATTCGGAGCATCCCCTGTCCAAAGCGATTGCAGATCATGCGCAGAAAAACAATATTGAACTTGCCAAATTGGAGAATATAAAAGAGATCAGAGGAAAGGGGATGACCGGAAGGTGCGTCGAGCACAAGACGAAACTGTTTCTCGGAAACAAAAAATTGTTGGAAGAAAATAATCTTGGCACGCTATGGGCGGACGAGATATTGAACGATGAAAAATTGGGCGTTGGCACGCGTCTTTTCGCCGTACACGGCGAAAATATTGTTGGCGCGATAATCGTTGCCGATGAGATTCGCGAAGAATCAAAAGAAGTGATAGGGGAGCTTGAAAATATGGGACTCAAAATTGCGATGATATCCGGCGACAACAAGAAAACCGCCGAAGCAGTGGCAAAAGAGCTGGGCATAGAAAAAGTTTTGGCGGAAGTTCTGCCCTCGGAGAAAGCGGCGGAGATAAAAAAACTCCAGAAAGAAGGAGAAAAAATTATTTTTGTCGGAGACGGTATCAATGATGCGCCGAGTCTTGTGCAAGCCGACCTTGGGATTGCAATGGGTAGCGCTCAGGATATTGCCAAGGAGGCGGGACAAATAATTTTGGTGCAAAACAATCTTCAAAAAGTCGTCGAAGCGGTCAAAGTTTCCCGGCTCACTTTCAAGACGATACGCCAAAATCTTTTTTGGGCGTTTGGATATAATGTTGTTGCCATTCCTCTTGCCATGGCTGGCCTTTTGAATCCCGTTGTCGCCGCCGCCGCGATGGCGTTCAGTTCGGTGTCAGTGGTGGCGAATAGTCTGCGGATATACCGGAAATAAAAAACGGCCGAACCACGCAGATATGGTTCGGCCGATTGCCGCTGGTTTCTTCCGGGCTAATTTGTGCGGAATTTCCCGCACTGGTTTGTGCCCTGGTCCAGAATCAAGCCTTTGAGGGATTCTCCCTCATTTTGCCAATAGTGGCATTCGTTGGGGAAGTGTCCGCACCGCCGGCACTCATCGTCGGCACTCATCGTCGGCAACGACGCCGTTAACCTCTTCGACAGCCATACTCGCCTCCTTCAATGGGGTTGCTAAGGATGGTGAGAATATAAAACACTTAAGATATTTTGTCAATGGTGACTTGTTGACGAATCCTTCTTTTCCCCATATAATGCAGGAGCGTTTTGATATTCCGAGGTGGCGCAGCGGTAGCGCAGGGGACTGTTAATCCCTTGGTCGTGGGTTCGAATCCCACCCTCGGAGCAGCTAATACTTTTTATCGAGAGACCAATCCAGGTCGAAATCCTCGAGAGTTTAAAAAACAGCGCCGAAAGCGTTGTTTTTGGTTGCTTTCTATTTTCTCAAGTCTTTTTTTATCATCTCGATAATCTCTGGAAATTTGGATATTTTAAAGTGTCCGTTTTTACTCTTGAATATCATAATCTTCGCACCTTTCAATTTTTCCCTGTATTTTTCTGCATGTGATACTGGAATTACCTCATCGTCTTTCGAAAACATGAGATAAAGATTCTTGGAATTTGTCTCAAGTAATGATAGATCGGATTTGAGTTTGAAACCGCCAACTAGATCCTCGCCGGTCAAAGTATTGTCAAAGGGCGGGCAAACCAGATAAGTTGATAATATCCTTTTGGGGAATTTGTTTTCCGACAAATACTTCGCGAGAAAAATTCCACCCAACGAGGAGCCGATCAGAATTACTCCGTTTCTCAACTTGGGAAAGAATCTTTCAAAATGAATTTTCCAGTCGCTGTATTTTGCATCATCTTGTAAGGGCATGCGAGGCCTAATGATTTCAAAGCTTTTGCCTAATTTGCCATCTAAATAATCATCAGACCATCTAATTTTTTTCTCAGTTGATATTTCCCTGGTTTTCAGAAATTGCAAATAATCCTTTCTATTTTTGAAGGTCATCCCGCCATGAATTATAAATATCTGGGTTTTTCTTTTTATCATGGGCGAACAGAATTATGTTTATTTAATCTAAAAAAATTATTTTGCCGATCTTTATTAATTTTAATCGGATGATTGATCTGCCATAAAGAAAGGAGCGCGGACATAATAAAGGCCAATGCGGCAATCCCTATGGCGATTCTTGCATAAAAATTGGCATCTTTGGCTGATTTTCTCGCTTGCTGCAATTCGAGATAGTCCAAATAGTTAAAAAACGCTTCATAACTCAAGACAAATATAGAATCATCGATGGCACTTCCATTTCTTTGAAGCAAGACAAACGGCGTAATGTGATTTAATCCTGCATCCTTATTGTTTCTCGCAACATGCAAGAATTCTTTGACGACCTCCCATTCTGCCGACCTCTTTGAATAATGATGCGCAATTCCTTTATACGAAAAACCATTAGGATGCAGGTATCCATATTTCACGGCGCGAAGATGTATGCTATCCTCTTCTTTTTTTTCTTGTTTTGTCATATTTATTCCTTTCTTCTTCCTTAAGCGATCGAAAACCAATTAAACCAGCTTTCGGATGAACTGTGAGCATAAGATCTTCAACTCCGCCATCCGCTAAAAATCGCGCAGAAACAACTTTCTCTTTTTTATAAGATCGTCTGTATTTTTGAGTAAGTTTGATTGTTTCAAACGCAAAATTTATGCCGGTATGTGCTCTTGGAATAAGCCACTCAAAGGGAACTGCTGGGGTTATTATGTTTTCAATTAGAACCCCGTCCCCATGCCTAATATTAAATTCTTCTTTATATAAAACATAATCTGAATGATAAAATGCATTTCGTACTTCTTTAACTAAAAAATAATCCATGGTTTCTGCTATCTTTTCGAAATCAGTGTCTTTGGCTAGATTTTTTATCTCATCTATTTTATGATGAGGATATTTCACCTTGTTTCCATTTTTATCTTTTACATATCGAAAATAATCAATACTATATCGCTCTCCTTTTATAATCCGCAGAAGATTTGAAATGATAATGTATATATCATCAATCTCTGTTGCGTGGCAATATAAAGATAAAAGTAATCTTTTCTTTAAATCTGATTCAAGAGGGGCTTGCAACAATAATGCTGTCTGATTCATAAACTGGCTGCTTTCTGCAAGTGGATCCCATCCCGGGCCCTCTGTGCCTTTCACCCTGAGAATTGTGCAGCAAAATTCAAACTCATCAATCTCCTTGGCTTTCTCAAACAGTGGGACGAGTAATTTATTAAGATTTATATTTCTCATGACTTTATTTCAAAAGTTCGCTATAGCATTTACATAAATTATTTCTTTTTCAGTTCAAAGTGAATTTTGTAAGTATAAAAATCTATATTATTCGCAACCGAAAGAGCGCGATGAATTTTGACGTCGTCTTCAAATGCAATAATCACACCCCTTACTTCTTGATTTTTTTCAGCCAATTCTTCTTTAACATAACCCATATACCTTTGCACCTGCCCGACTACCACGTCACTAACTCTACCTTTTTTAAGTTCAACAACCAAAATTTCTTTTTTATTTTTGCTAATCGCTAAAATATCAATTGGCCCGGTATCACTTGGATATTGCTGACCAACTTTTTCTCCGTCTTCTTCATAAATGTCATAGTGTTTCCCAAGTTCCGTGTGATGCCAATTTTGCACCAAAAAATCCTCCAGATGTTTTTCCAATGCAAAAATACTCGGATCTTCTATGGTTTCATCGGTAGAAATAATCGAAGCCGGTCGACAACTGGAAATAAGCGCTTCAATTTCATCAGCATATCTTGTGACATTGCTCACTGTTCCAATGGATCCGGCAGAATTTCTAAGCGATTCAGACATTTCTTCACGCGAAATAGTGCGCGAATACCATCGCACGCTTCTGCGATGCGGAAGAGTTTTATTTTTTTTGAATTCATAATCTCCAATAACATCACCTACGAAATAATTTCCTTTCCCGTCTGGACACAATACGATATCGCCAATCAAAATTCCTTTTGCAATAGTATATAGCATTCCACAAGCCAGTCCGGCAGCAACTTTTGAGCCTTCCGGATTTTCTTTGAGATACAATGGTATAAATTTACCATTGAAGTCGCGCCAATTGTCCGGTAGTTTTTTTGATAAATCAATATCTCCGAACCAACCCACGCCAATGAAATTACCGTTATGCGCCTCTTCAGCATAAATACTTTTTCTGCCTAACATTATGCGATAATAATTTTTCATAAACTTTACTTTTTTCAATTATTTTCCCTGTTCACAAACAATAAATACTTAATAAAACCAGCAGATTTCTAGGTCTGTAGCTATTTCTAGAATACGCCAAAACAGCCCCAATGTAAAGAAATTAGCCCTTATTTACGCAAATTTAGGCCTGCGGGTGATTTTTCCGGCGGATTTGATATAGTGTGTCATTTCCATACAAAAACCAGAGTTTTTGACTCTGGCTTTTCACATCCTCTATTCCTTGTAATACCACTTGGTTATATAAATGAGACCTCCGATGAAAACCAGTATGCCAAGAATCCAGTTTATAATAGTTGCGACCACGGTTATGACCAAAAGTATTCCAATCAAACAGCCTCGACCAGCGTCATCGACTTCTTTTTCTTTCAATCCTCGTGTCACCGCTCTGGCGTCAGCGGAGCCGTGGCTCAATGGTGTTCAGTTCCGACTTTTTTGTTGAGAAGCACGATGTTTTCGAATTGACGCTTATTTCACTTCTTCTGTTGCTTCCTCAAGAGCTGATCGAATTATTTTTTCCAGTTTTCTGTAATCCCCGTCGTCAGCTGATTGTAACGCCTCGATATACTTTTTTCTTCCCGCTTTCGTTTCAACCTTAAGCTCAATTGGAGGCAGGTCAAGATTGAGCAGTATTATATTTATAAGCAATCTGCCAATGCGGCCGTTATAATCCTGAAACGGATGGATCCATAAAAATCTGTGATGAGCCCAAGATAACAACGAAATAAGTTCTTCGAAAAAATCTTTATTCTCAATCTTTGGTAAATGTTTCGTCCTGATTTTGAGATCTTCTGTGAAATCAGATATCAGCTGTGACACTAGAAAAAATTTCGGCGGATCGTGTTTTGAAACTCGCACGTCAATTTTTCTGAATTTTCCGCCCGTATCCGGAAATATCCAGGCGAAACCTACCTCGTGCAATTTCTTGATGAGATCCGGAGTTATCAGCATCTTACTTTTATCGCTTTTTTGCAAAACAAAATCCCACGCTCTTTTAATTCCTTCAATTTCAAGAGGAATCAATTTTGAGCGCGGGATGATGCCGAAAGCCGTCTGTTTGTGGCTGGTTTCGCCGATCCTCTTTTTCATCTGGTTTTAACTGAAAACCTTTCCAAAACTTTTTCCACCATACCCATTGTCGTTTCCGGATTTTCGGTTTTGGTGGTGCGATAGAGCATTTTCTTTTCTAGCACGCGTAAATATGCCCGTTTCTTCCCGCGGGATGATTTTTGATAATTCTTTAAAATAGTCAGGATGTTTCTCGTTGTCATATTGTTATTATACCAGTAAATTGGGAAAAATCAAGTTCACGGGGCTTACCGGGGTTTCTTTACATATAGCTAACTTAATCCTAGACTTATAATATACATTACGATTTTCAACATTTTATTATTCGACCCATTATGAAAAAGAATGAAAACAAGGAAATTGACCAAATATTCGGCGATTTTTCGGAAAAATTATCCGCAGTAAAATCCGAGACGGAAATATCCCCTGATTTACAGGCGGAGTATATTTCCTATCATGACAAAATTGACCTGAATCAATACGAAGAGGATGACGTGATCAGGGATAGCGCAAAGCTTTTCGAAGAAAATGTGCCCGGCGACGAAAAGAAAAGAATTCTTTTTATTCTGGCGCATATCGGAACATTGCCAGGCGTAAGAATAATCGAGGAATACACGAACAAAGCTTCCGGTGAAATGAAAGTATGGTCGGTTTTGTCTTTCGAAGAAGCCTGGATGTTTTTGGAAAACGAGGCTATGGGAACGAACCAGACAAAAATATTCAGCGGGACTGGCGGAGACGGCGAAAGGTTGCGGTATTATTTTATCATAAGCTCAAAGGATAATTTTACAGACGATCAAAAGGATATGATCGAAAAAAAATTTAAGGAAACGGCCGGCAAACTTGATTCTAAGATAGAAACGATAGACTTTGTGAAAAATTACGCGCTAATCATGGCTCTTGTTTCCATGGATGTCGCAGTTGGAAATTTGATAGAAACAAGCATTAAATCTTGCAACAATGGAAATAAATTTCTTCGCTTCCATTATTTCGCGACCAACATCAAAAAGCCGGATGAGGAAGAAATCAGAAAATATTTGGATGAGTTGAAAAAATGAATAATATCTTGACTCCGTCCCAAAAAATCAAAATCTTCAAAAATCTCTTCAGGGGACGGGAAGATGTTTTCGCCGTTCGCTGGGAGAAACGGGACAAATCGGCCAGTGGCTACACGCCGGTATGCCTCAATGAATGGAAACAGGGTTTGTGCAATAAGCTTTCAAAAAAGAAATGCAAGGATTGCGGACACAAACAATATATTCGACTTGATAACTATCGCATCGAACAGCATCTGCGGGGCAACAAGATATACGGAATATATCCTTTACTGGATAATAATTATTCATATTTTTTAGCTGCTGATTTTGACGGTGAAAAATGGGAAGAAGGCTCTTTGGCATTTTTGAATGTCTGCAGAAAATATAAGTTGTCGGCTTATCTTGAACGATCGCGTTCCGGAAACGGCGGCCATGCGTGGATATTCTTTGAAGAAAAATACCCGGCCCGTAAAAGTCGCGATATCGCCACTCATCTTCTGCGCGAGGCTGAAATAATCGGCCAATTCGACAAAGAAGACTCTTTCGACAGATTGTTTCCCAATCAGGATTTATTGAGTGGAGAAGGTTTTGGGAATTTGATCGCTTTGCCGCTCCATGGCGAAGCCAGAAAATCCGGCAACACCGTCTTTTTGGATTGGGAAAATGATTCCAATCCCTTTGCCGATCAATGGGAATTTTTGCAAAAAGTTGAAAAAATTTCAGTCAAGAAGCTGGATGATTTGTTTGCGTCCTTTAATCAATCGGAAAAATCTTCCAATGCAAAAATTAAGAAGAAACTGGTTATCACGATTCGCGAACAAATTTATCTGAACAAAAATCGTCTTTCCCGGGTATCAATTAATTTTTTGCGAGAGGAGCTCAACTTTTCCAACTTGGATTATGTGATAAAAAAAAGAATGGGCATGGATATTCACAGAATGGAAAGATATTTTAAGCTCGTTGAAGACAAGGACGATCAGGTAGCCATTCCCCGCGGATTTCTGGATAAACTCAAAGATTTTCTCAACGATCAGGGAATGGATTTTGAGATAGTTGATGAAAGGAAAAAATTAAAGGAGATAAAATTTGAGTCAACCTGCAAACTGCACTCCTATCAGCAGGAAGCGGTTGAGGCGATGCTGGGTTACGAAAACGGGCTACTTGTGGCTCCTCCCGGTTCGGGAAAAACGATCATTGGGATAGACATAATCGCCAAACTGAAACAGCCGGCGCTCATTCTTGTTCACAAAAAGCAGATTTACAATCAATGGATCGAAAGAATTGAGGGATTTTTAAATATTCCCAAAAAGGATATCGGTCAATTCGTTTCCGCCAAAAAGAAACTCGGGAAAAAGATCACTGTTGCTATGGTGCAAACACTCAACAGGGTTGAAAATCTGGACGAGTTGACCGATAAATTCGGATTAGTCTTGGTTGATGAGTGCCATCATATGCCGGCCAGAATGTTTCGAAACGTCATCACGAAATTGAATCCGTATTATCTTTACGGATTCACGGCCACTCCCGAGCGGAAAAATAACGATGAAAAACTGATATATATTTATTTGGGCGAAGTCCTGCATACGATTGGCAGCAATTTTAATCGGCGAGCGCAACAACCGGAAAATACTGAAATATGCATCAGGGAAACGGGCTTGAATGTTCCTTTCAAGATAACGATGAGCAATTTCCAAACGCTTTCTAAAATTATTTCCTTCGACTCCATCAGAAATGGAAAAATAGCGGATGATATCAAAAAGGAGGCGGATGCCGGGATGAAATGCCTTGTTCTCACCGAGCGCAAAGAGCATGTCGAAGTTTTAAGCTGGCATCTCAAAAAAGATTGCGAAATCATCGAACTCACCGGCGATTTAACCGAGAAAAAACGAAAGGAAAAAATAAAGCAGATTCAGGATGGTAATTTTCAGATACTTCTGGCCACCGGCCAACTTGTCGGAGAGGGAACCGACTTTCAGAATCTTGATTGTCTGTTTCTTGTCTATCCGTTTGCGTTTCACGGAAAACTGACGCAGTACATCGGCAGGATTCAGAGGGGCGGCCAAAATAGCAAAAAAATCTACGACTACAGAGATAGCCAAGTCGAATATCTGAAAAGGCTGTTCGAGAAGCGGTTGAAGTATTACCGGAAAAATTTCGGCTCAAAATGATGGATTTTAATCAGGCAATCAGAGATCTCAATGAATTATTATCACAGCAGCAGCCGGAAAAAATAAACAGCTCATGGATCTCAAAAAATGCGCCGCACATTTACAGATTCATTTGGAAAAATATCAGAAATGAAATTGGCGATATTGATTGGGACAAAGTCACTTCCAAGTTAAAAAGGAAATACCAAAAACGCTGGACGCCAAGATACCTGCGAACGAAACGCCAATGGGAATCACTGGTGTTTTATGAAGATGAAAAAGAAGTAATTGCAATACGCGAAAAATACAAAAATAAGATGTATACTTTCATTACTCCGATGGATTATGGCGACAAACTGATTCGGGATTCCATAAGCATTGCTTTCGTGCGGATTGCTCAAAAAGGAAATTTGCTGGCAATCAAAGAAATTACCCTGCTTCTTCGCTATACCGTTGATTTGTGGGTTGAATATTGCTATCAGTTGCGCTCATGGAAAGGCTATGAATCTGAAATTGAAGAACAGCTGGAAGCTTGCATCAGGCGATACCGATTTACGGGTTCATTTATCGTATACCTTTTCAGGACACTTGAATACAGAGGGAGGGGCTTGAAGTTTCTCTATTCCTATTCCTTGGATAACAAAATGCTCTTTGGGGAGCGCAGAATGGTTGAAAATGTCGTCAAAGATCCCGAAACCAATGAAATACGGATGTATAGGCCTTATTAACTCTAAAATAGGACATCGCATTATCTCAAACGGAGAAATGAGACAGGGACTGTTTCGTGTCTCATTTGTCTCATTTCTTTTTGGAATCGCGACCGATGCCCTTCAAATTACCGGAATCCGGAAACCCTCGAAAACCTTTGGAAAACTTCAGTAATCGATGGTTCTTGACCGGCTCGGGGAGCAGCTAACACTTTTTATCGAGAGACCGATCCTTTTCGCTATATACAAGCTATTTTTGAGGTTCGAATTTCAAAGCGTCCGTTCTCCGTCTAAAAATCGATTTCCTTTATTCAAGCCATTATTTCGGTTCTAATCCTATCGCCGTCAAGACGCATAAACAAAGCCCCCCAAAGTCCTTTGTTTTTAGTCGCTTGAAAAATAAAAAGGAAAGTGATAGGATAAATTCTCCCTGAAATTGCATTTGGGGAAGACCTTGGAAAGGAGGGGGGTTATGTTCTCGCTACTTAAAAATTTTGAGCCGGATCTGGGAAATCATCGAGGCTGCAGGCATTTACAAATGCATCCATCAAGCCAAAGAAGTTCACGATAAGCTTTACGGTCTGCTCAAGCTGAAGCCTTGCCGATTTTTGGCGGGAGGGCAAACGGGGCTATGCGGAATTTATCCAGTGCGGCCGATTGTTTGCCGGTTCACCAGAACCGCGGATGACCGGTGCGGGACGAGAATTACTGCGACCTCAAAACCAAGAATTGAGGCCGTAAAATTTTTCTTCGATCAGATCGCAGCGGATATTATCGCTGAAGAATCAGAGAAAATGTACGGCGAGCTGGGTGTTCCGCCGATTACAATTTGGATTGGGAGCGAATACTTCGGCAGTTTTTTCAAAAAATAGCTTTATTCCAAATAGGTTAAGCTCAGGAGGGCGCGATGGAAAAGATTAAAAATATACTTGGTCTTGTGGCGAATGACGGAAATATCAAGGACAGGTTCACGATGGCTTTCATAAAAGCCATAAACAGGATGGCGTATAAACTGATGAACAGCATTGAGAATCTGGGCGAAGAAGAAAAGGAGATTGTCCCCCTTGGGAAGAGGATGGATTATCTGGGTTGGAATGAAGAGAAAGCTTATAAGGAAGCTTTGCGCATACTAGCTAAACTTCGGCCGGAGTATAAAAAATATCTTCCCCAGAAAAAGAAAGACCCTTGGTTTATATCCGATCTTCTGAAAAGGAAAATCCGTTTGAGTGCCTGGGTTGGAATAGGTCATGAAATTCCCTTTCGAGAGCTGAACGAAGCTGCACTCAAAACTCTCCTCAAAAAGAAAGGATACTTTTATCGGAGAGACAAGTTGCGTTGGTACGATCGCAGCGGCCGGCTCGTTGGCAAAGACCTGTTTGAAGCTTTAGTGGACCTTGAAAAACATGAGTTGGTTGATAGGAGCCGGCTGACAATCAAGTTCTGAAACCCGCCAGCAGAAAATATGCTTTGGCGGGTTTTCTTTTTTTATTATCTACAAGGCATTTTTCAAAAGACCCCGATTGTGGCTTTTCTCGAGCAGGCTCCGGTTGACCAGCCTTCTGTTCAAGGTACATTATTCTTGCGTCCTGTTTGTCGACTTTTGTGTTTATCAGTTGTAAGAGTTCCTTGATTTCATTTAGCTGTCTTGCTGAATCATTTTTTTTGATATCTCATCCATAAGTTTGTGCCCAATTGCGACAAGCCGCCGGGCAAAGATTGATTAGTGATTTGATTAAATTGTACAATGCGTGGCTTCTTAAGGAAAGCGCACAATGAAGCTGGAGTAAAATACTAAGAGCCTCCTTGAAAATTATAGAGCAATGTTTGCATTATTCTAAATGAGGGTTTGGTCTTCTTCCGGCCAGAGGATCCGACAAAAATAGCCTTCATGGACTATTTTGTTTATACTGAGACAAAGGTGAAAAATAGGGGTTCGAAAAGAAGCCCTTTAACAAATTTGAGAGAAGACAGGAGAAAAGAGATGAAGGACGAAAAAGGCAAAATAAAAGCTTTGCTTGTTTACCCCGAATATCCGGATACGTTCTGGAGCTTCAGCTACACCTTGAAGCAGTTTACCACTGAAAAAGCTGCTTTCCCACCTCTTGGCCTGATGACCGTAGGAGCTATGCTTCCCCAAGATTGGAATCTGAAGCTCATTGATATGAATGTCAAAGAGCTTTTGGATGTCCATATCGAATGGGCGGATATTGTCTTCGTCAGCGCTATGCTCGCTCAGGCGGAAAGCGCTCAAAATGTGATCTGGAGATGCAAAGAATTCGGAAAAAAGGTTGTGGTTGGAGGGCCGGCTTTCACGGCCTGTCATGAACAATTTTTCGGATTTGATCATGTCATTTCCGGCGAGGCGGAAGACACTTTGCCGCTTTTTCTCAAGGATCTTGAAAAGGGATCGGCAAAAAAAATATACGCCTCCTTGAAAAAACCTGACATCACAGAAACGCCGATTCCTCTTTGGCCGCTGATCAATTTTGCCGATTATGCGACAATGCCTCTCCAGTTTTCCAGGGGCTGTCCTTTCAATTGCGAATTCTGTGATATCATCGTGATGTATGGGAGAATCCAAAGAGCCAAAACGCCCGGACAAACAATCCGCGAATTCCAGTCGCTCTTTGAAGCCGGCTGGAGAGGCTCGGTGTTTGTCGTTGACGACAATCTTATCGGCAACATAAAAAAGGTGAAGGAAATGCTGCGCTGGCTTGTCGAGTGGCAGAAACAGCGCAGATATCCCTTCAAACTCATAACCGAAGCCAGCGTGAATCTGGCCGACGATGCGGATCTTTTGGGGTTGATGGCCAAAGCCAATTTCCACGAGGTATTTGTGGGAATAGAAACAGTCAGTGAAAGCAGTCTCAAGGAATGCGGTAAAAAGCAGAACCTTGGAAGAAGTCTTACAAAGGCAGTGAGAACCATCCATCAGCATGGCCTTCAAGTGATGGGCGGATTCATTTTTGGTTTTGACCATGATGATCCGGGAAAGGTTTTTGGCGAAATGACAGAGTTCATTCAGAAAACCGGCGTTGTCGTTGCCATGGCGGGGCTTCTGAATGCTCTTCCTGGAACGCGGCTTTGGCGCAGGCTGGAAAAAGAAGGTCGTGTCACAGAGGGAATATCAAGGGGGGAAAATACGGACGGCGATACCAACATTGAACCGTTAATGGGGAAGGAAAAGCTCATTGGGGGATACAAGGATCTCATCTCCGTTATATACTCTCCTCGGATGTATTATGCTCGTATAGATGCGATGCTGCGGGATCTCCGTCCTGTCGCTCACGGAAGGCTTTCTATGCGAGAGATAAAAATTTTTCTGAAAAGCCTTTGGAAGATAGGCGTTCTGGCAAGAGATCGGAGGTTCTTTTTCTGGAAAACCCTTTTGTCGTCGGGGAGAAAATTCTCTGTCGTGATCAAGCTTGCGGTTTTCGGAGAACATCTCTTGAAATTCGCAGAAAAATTTCGGGACTAACAGCACCGCCTCCACGCTCAATTGCGGAGGCGGTTTTTTTATATGCGGACAACATTTATGATATAATGAAAAATATAATCCTAATTTAAATGATTCTATGGAGCTAAAAATCGAAACAACCGAGCAAGGAACCGGCGATCAGACGGTCAAAGAGGGGGATACTATCTCCGTCCACTACACTGGAAAATTGACTGACGGAACAAAATTTGATTCGAGTTTGGATCACGGCGGGCAGCCCTTCAGTTTCAAGGTTGGGGTGGGGCAAGTGATCAAAGGATGGGATCAGGGGCTCTTGGGAGCCAAAGTAGGGGAAAAGCGAACTCTCACGATTCCTCCCGATCTTGGCTATGGATCGACCGGAGTAGACGGAGTGATCCCGCCGGACGCGACACTTGTCTTTGATGTCGAACTGGTTTCGATTCAATAATATATTTTTCAAAAAAACAGCCCGAGCGTGATGTCGAGGTTGTTTTTTTGTTGACATTCCATTCTATTTACTATAGTCTTCAATGTCAGATAAATCTGATATTATCCCCTGTAACTTAAAAATTCGGAGGTGCAAAATGAAGATAGCGATTGTATACCCGGAAGTGTATGATATTGCGCGATTTGGGAAAAGGAGAAAGGAATTTCCTCCTTTTGGCGTGTTATATCTGGCGACAATTGTGAGTGCTCAAAATGGGATGGAAGTGAAAGTTTTCAGTGTGGAATCTGACCAGGACGCTTTGGATTTCACGAAATTTGATGTCGTGGCATTCAGCATTCCATCTTCCGTCACCTATGACATTATCAAACATGTACGCTTTAAAAGCCTATATGCGAATGGCGCCCTCATAATTGCGGGTGGCGTTCATGCAACTATTTTTCCGGAACAAACATTGCGTGATCTCGAGGTTCATGCAGTGAGTATAGGCAACGGAGAGGAAACGATACTGGAGTTGTTGCGCGAAAAAGAAACGCGGAGATTCCCTCACATTAAAGGCATCTGTTATTTGGACGATAGTAGGATGGTCTTCACTGAAAAGAGGAAATTGAAAAAAAATCTGGATCATCTGCCGATTATTCCAACAAGGCATCTGCTGCCAGATCCGGATTTCATAATGACGAACAGGCTTTCCAATACGAATCTGAAAATGACTCACGTCATGATTTGCCAGGGTTGTCCATTTTCATGTAATTTTTGCGCATCGCAACAAAAGCAAATGCAGTACCGTTCGGCGTGGCATATTCGCCAGGAGCTACAGCATCTAAAGGATAACTACAAGATAGGGGGATTTGCTGTTGTTGGTGATAACTTCCTGGTGAATAAAAGAAGGGTGCGTAGCATATGCGAATCCATCAGCAGTCTTGATCTTGAGTGGTCGACTCTATCACGAGTTGATGCCGTAGATTACGACTCTCTTGAAGTTATGCATGATGCCGGTTGCATTGAAATTAAATTTGGCGTTGAGTCGGGGAGTGAGCTGATTCTAAGGGCAATGGGTAAAGGAATATCTGTGAACCAAATTTACAATGCGATAAAGATGACACACTCTGTTGGCATCAAGGTAAAAGTTTTTATCATACATGGGTATCCAGGCGAGAACATGGAGACAACGCAAGAAACGGTAACTCTTTTAAGCGATCTTTCCGATAAGATAGAAAGGGTATCTCTATTTCGTTTCGTGCCTCTTCCTGGGAGTCGTGTTTACAATGAGGCAAGAGAAAATCGCTTAATCATTGCGGATAATGATTGGAGTAGATGTCATATCCATCATAATCCAAATCATTGGTGGGGGAACAAAAGCGATTTCGCAGTTGTGGAGAAATCCTACAATCAGCTGGATAAATTTATCCTAGAAAAATGGGGATAAACTGGTTCCGCAATAAACGATTTCAAAAAGACCGTTCAAACGAGCGGTCTTTATTCTATATCAAATGATTTATTTCCAAAATTTTAACCATCCCAGATCTACCCAGTATTGCAACTCTTCCGCATATGAAGAAGAAGCAGGAAATGGGTTGAGGCAGCATACAGCTATTTTTTTGGCAGAGTGAGATGTTCTATTAAGACCAATTGCGAAAGCGATTTCTGCAAAGACTGCGGCGCCAATGTATCCATTGACTCCATTTTTTTTCATATTTAAAATAAGCACAATATCAGACTCGGCCATTTTTTGGTAGTGTTGAGTAAACTCTATTTTATAGTTAGGTAAAAATTCTCCGGTAAATTGCTTGGGGTATTGGATGACTTCATAACCATCGTTTCCCAGCTTGTCTTTCCATATATTGATATCATTCCAAAAAGACATACTTGCGCATAGAGTAATCTTCTTTTTTGGCATATTTGATGTTTTATAATTTAATAATATCAGTATACACCAATTTCTTGTTTTATAAAGCTTTTTTTATCTACACTGTGAAGCTAAGCGGCCTCAACTTGTACAATATTAAAATTGCGAATTATGTCCGTCAAGGGGAGGGCAACATCAATAAAACAGATTTTCAATTTATCCTCTTGAAAGTGATTTTGTAGGACGGTTCGTATTCGGCGTTGTTTTTGTCTTTGAGGCTGATGCTTTCTCCGTTCATGAGATTGGTCATCGCGATATCGGTGAGCATTTGCTCCGAGCTCTCAATTTCCCGTTTGGCTTTTTCAAACTCTTCAAAACGCGATCCCATTTCGGCCTGCACGGAGATTTCCATTGATTTTTTCTTGTCACGAAGCGTTTTGATCTCTTCTTTCAGCTCTCCGTAGCTTGCGGTTTGGGCCAGTGCGTCCCTATACTCCCGGCCGATTTCTTTTTTCGTAAGTTTTAGCTCTTGGATCTTGTCAAAGACTTCTTGCATGTTTTGCATATGGTTTTCATTCTTCAGAAAAATATTAACAACAATTGTTATCCTATCACAAAAAAAGATTGGACGAAAGAGCGGGATATGCTACCATTCCAGCATGAAAAACAATCAGGAAAAATTTGATGTTGCAGTCATTGGCGGCGGACCGGCTGGGATGATGGCGGCGGGCCGGGCGGCGGAATTGGGCGCGCGGGTGGTGCTTTTGGAAAAAAACGAGAGCCTTGGAAAAAAACTTTTGATCACCGGAAAAGGCCGCTGCAATCTGACCCAAGCGAGTTTCGATCTCAAAGAAATGGTCGGCCAATTCGGAAAGAACGGAAAGTTTTTGTTTTCCTCGCTCGCGGAATTCGGGCCAAGAGAAGTGATCAAATTTTTCGAGGACCGAAAGTTGCCCACAAAAACCGAAAGAGGCGGACGGGTTTTTCCCGTTTCAAACAAATCATATGACGTTTTGCGAGTCATGGAAGAATATTTGAAAAAAAACAAAGTGAAAATATTGTTTGGCAGTGAAATTGTCGGATTTGAAAGCGATGGAAAAAAAATAAAAGGCGTGAAGCTGAAAAAAGAGAAAGGCGTGCCTGGCGCGAGACAGATCTTGGCCGACAAATTCATTCTTTGCACGGGCGGAAGGTCATATCCGACAACCGGTTCGACCGGAGACGGCTATCGATGGGCGAAAGACTTGGGGCATACGGTCGTCAAGACTGCGCCGGCTTTGGTGCCGATCAAAACCAAAGAAACTTGGGTGAAAGAAATGCAAGGGTTGAGCCTCAAAAACGTGGAGATAAGTCTGATGCAAAACAACAAGAAAAAAGATTCAAGATTTGGGGAAATGCTTTTCACGCATTTTGGTCTCAGCGGTCCGATCGTGCTCGATATCAGCAAAAAAGCAGGGGAACTTGCGGCGAAGGGAGAGGTCGTGATTTCGATCGATCTGAAACCGGCGCTAAGCTTTGATCAACTGGACGCGCGGCTCCAAAGGGACTTCAAGGACAATGGAAAAAAAGATTTCATAAACTATCTGCCGGAGATTCTTCCGCAAAAATTGATCGCGGTGATGATCTTTTTGTCCGGAATTGATCCGCGCAAAAAAATCAACACTGTCACGGGAGCGGAGCGGAAAAAATTGGCGCTTCTTCTCAAAGATCTGCGCCTGACATTCGATGGCACGGCCGGATTTGCGCAAGCCGTCGTCACCAGCGGAGGAGTGCATCTCAAAGAAGTTGATTCCAAAACCATGCGATCCCGAATTGTCGACAATCTGTTTTTCGCCGGAGAAATCCTGGACGTGGACGGTTCGACGGGCGGATACAATCTGCAAATCTGCTGGAGCACCGGATATGCGGCCGGAACATACGCCGCGGGTATATAAATTTAGAATATATCCACAAAAAAACAATCCCGCTTAAGCAGGATTGTTTTTGTATTCGACTATGGGTTGAATTTTTCTAACTGCAGTTTCTATGCTTTTCGGCGGCTTCCTTTTTTGGCTGCCTTGACCACTCGGGAGGCATTTTTAGCCACTTCCTGTTTGGCGGCAATGGCGAGCGCGCTCATAGATTTCCAGTGTTTTTTGAGATCGTTTGCCAAGGCCACAATTTCGGGCTGGCTGGCTTTCTTTCCTTTTTTGTATTCTTTGGCCACCGTATCAATAATTTCCCGATAGACCGGTTCCGTGATCTCGCGCGCCTTTTCAAGCTTTTCCACGACGTCTCCTTTCATTTTGATGGCCCACGCTTTGGCATGCTGGCGGTGTTTCTTGCCTTTCGGCCCGAAGAAAAAATAGGCTGTGGCCGCAAGTCCGGCGAGGCTTGCTCCGATCACTGCGTATTTCACAACACTTGCTTTGTTTGTTTTCTTTTGCATGACTGTATAGCTTTAAAAAATTATTTTTTCTTATCGCGGCTTCTCCTTCGCGCCGGCGGAAAGAACATCCGAAAAACCATATTGTCTTCGAGCCTTTCTTTGAGATCAAGCACGAATTCTTCCGATTCTTTGAAATGACTTTGCAGTTTTTCCGAGATCAAATAGAGATTTTTCCCCGCTTTGATGAAATAGAACAAGACTACGGAAAACAGCACGGCGAGTACCACGGTCGCAATGGAAGAAATAAAAAAGAAAATGTCCGCCTTCATCACTGTTTCCATGCGTATAGTATACTACATCGCTATTCTTTCGTATAGATTATTTATCAATCCCGATATTCCCCGTCATCCCGGTTATAATATCTCGGACCGACATATGAAAATGCCCGCAAGATCAAATAGCCGATGAAGACGTATATGATGAGCGCAACAAGCGTGGAAAAATCGACCACAAACTTCCCCAATTTCAGATCCGGAACGATTTTCGCAAAGGGAGCTGCCAAGGAAGCCGTGGTGCTATAGATCCAAGCCACAAAAGGAGTGCCCACATTGGCAACAAAAAATTTGAATATGAATCGGAGAAGCAATAAAAACTCAATAATTCCGATCACAATATTTACCAGTGTTCTGACAATGCTAAACATATATTTTTTTAATTATTTTTTCAGTTGGTTCTCGTGATGCTTGGGTTTACACAACGCTGCGGCCCTGGAGCAGGCGCACGACGATCAAGATGAGCGCGATTACAAGCAGCGCGTGGATCAATCCGCCGAGCGTGATAGAAGTGAGAAGTCCCAAGGCCCAGAGAATGATCAAGATTACAATTATTGTCCACATATATTTTCACCTCCTTTTTTCTTTTTTGATTATTATAGTTTCTTTGGGCAAATATTTGGTCAATGCTCTCTCTATCAAAGCGGACAAGCTTTTGTCCTCAATCAAAGCTTGCATTTTGGCCTGTTTCAGCAGACTTGGATCA
The DNA here is from genome assembly GCA_041662765.1 of Parcubacteria group bacterium. Taxonomy (GTDB): domain Bacteria; phylum Patescibacteriota; class Minisyncoccia; order Moranbacterales; family UBA11712; genus JAPLXD01. The sequence continues at coordinate 815 of JBAZRT010000007.1, read as the reverse complement.
AGAAAGAGGGTCACCCGTTGTTTCTTGTCGATTGTCATGGTGCATATCTTACAAGTACTTGTATAGGTTGTACTTGTTACTACGTTGAAAGCAATCCTTTATTTCATCGAAGCTTGGAGAAGCCGGGCTTGCTCAAAAAAACAGGAGTGATAGGATGAAAGGAGGAGTAGAAGCTTCTGTGGAGGCCTCTTCGGAGTAATACTGAATTCTCGCTAAGGTTAGCATAAAATAAATGGAAATTTGGAAATCTGAAAACAATCCGAATCAGCAAACAGCTATATCTTTTATTTTTACAATCGTCGGCCTTCTGCTGGCAGTTTTGTGCCGCAACTTTATTAGTTCCGGATCTACTGGAGAAATGGCTGGTTTCGCTCTGGGAATCTTAGTATTTTTCATAAGTGGATACTACCTCCTGGTTAGCGGCAAGCAAGTGGTAATTATTGACCCCAATAAACGCTGTATTACTATCGAAAACAATAATCGTTTTGGTTTCAAGACAAGGGTTATCGAGTTTCAAAATATTATTAATGTTCGAATTGGTTGGATTGGAAGAAAAACGACTTTTTATTACTACTTTCTTTTGCTAAAACTAAAAGATGGGAAGGATTACCCCCTGTTTAATCAGTACTACCCTGGTTCATTTGACAGGACTACAGTGGAAAGTTGGAAAGTAAAGTTGGAAAATTACCTGAAATGAGAATTAGAATTATTTAGGTCAAGCAGGTTCGAACTAAAAAAACAACCTGAAATGGTGTTTTCTGTCTTTTGATCCGGGCTTGTTTTAAAAATAGGATCTTCTATAGAGGTCTCTAAAT
>JBAZRT010000006.1:0-30646 GCA_041662765.1 Parcubacteria group bacterium | reverse complement strand
GAAGGCAAAGACATTGCTTCCTCCAAGGGAGATTTCGATGTTATCCTGACTGGGATTATCATGCCTCGGATGGATGGCTTTCAGCTCATCTCCGCCCTGCATGAAAACATCAATACAAAAGACATTCCCATTGTGATTATCAGCCACCTTGGGCGCGAAGAGGATCGTAAACGCGCCAAAGAATTGGGCATTGAGAATTTCATCGTGCAGGGATCAATGACTCCTCGTGAAGTTGTCGATAGGGTAAAAGGCCTGATTGCAGCAAGCAGCTCGTATCAGATTGGTTTTGATTATTTCGGTTGGGGCGCGCCGGAACTTGCCAAAAAAATGAATCTGCCCGGATTTGAATGCCCGAATTGCCGAAACAAGATGATTCTTGAGCTCACTCCAAAAATTGAAGAGAAAGGCTTTGACGCATCGTTCAAGTGTCCGAAGTGCGATTTGAATCTATGAAAAAATGGACATTGCGGCCCATTCAAAAAATTCCGGAAAAGCTCGAGAAGCTTCGCCTGAATTCAACAACCATTCAATTGTTTCTCGCCAGAAATATCAAAAATCCTCAAGAAATTGAGAAATTTTTTCAAAGCCGCTATGAAGATCTGCTCTCTCCATTTGATCTGTCCGGAATGAGCGAAACGATTGAGAGGATCGGAAAAGCAAAGGAAAAAAACGAAACAATAACCATCTTTGGAGATTATGACGCCGATGGGCTTACATCTTCAGCGCTTCTTAAGGAGGTTTTGGAAAAAATTGGATTTACGCCAGCCGTATATATTCCCGATCGCAACAAAGAAGGCTATGGTCTGAATATTGCAGCGATCGATCTCATAAAATCAAAATATGATCCCGCACTGATCATCACGGTTGATTGCGGAATGTCAAACTGGGAAGAAATAAAATACGCACAGAAACTTGGAATCGAAGTTATCGTCACCGACCATCATTCCGTCCCGAAAAAATTGCCCAAGGGATGCATAATGATAAACCCCAAGCTTCCCGGACAAAAATATCCTTTCCGTGATCTTGCGGGAGTAGGAGTTGCTTTCAAGCTGGCCCAGGCGATTTTTGAAAAATTTCTTCCCAAAAAAATAGACCAATTGAAATGGTTTTTGGACATTATTGCGATCGGAACCATTGCTGATTGCGTGCCTCTTGTCGGAGAAAACAGGATTTTCGCGAAGTTCGGCCTCATCGTTCTTCAAAAAACCAAGCGAACCGGACTTGTGGAAATTATCCAATGCGCTCGGCTTCCTATCGGTGAAAAAAATCCCCCTTCTGCCGAAAATGTTGCTTTTCAGATAGGTCCGCGCCTCAACGCAAGCGGTCGGATGGATCACGCCGATCTTACGCTCAATTTGCTTCTTGAAAACGACCCCATAAAAGCGAGAATTTTAGCGCTTGAGGTGGAAAGCAAAAATACCGAGCGGCAAAAAGTATCCCAGCAAGTATACAAAGAAGTAAAAAGCACTATCGACGACAAAAAAAGCCATAGGCTGATCGTAAGAAGCAGTGCGCATTGGCCGCTCGGAATTGTCGGAATTGTCGCGGGAAAAATTTGCGACGAATACCAATGCCCCGTATTTCTCTTCAAAGAGGGAAAAGATCTCTTTGAAGGATCCGGCCGAAGCATCGAATCTTTTGATATTGTTTCCGCCGTATCCAAGCTTGACCGCTATTCCGAAAAATACGGCGGGCACAAGCAGGCGATGGGACTCAAGCTAAAACCAAAAAATGTCAAAATATTTGAAAAAGAGCTGCTGAAAATGATCGAGAAAGAGTATGACGCGGAAAAATGGGGCAAAAAATTGCTCATAGACATAGAGATCAAGCCGGAAGAGATCGACTGGGACCTGCACGCGGAAATAAAAAAATTAGAGCCCTTCGGACAAGGAAACCGAGAACCGGTTTTTCTCTCAAAGAATCTGACTATTCGAGAAATAAAAATGGTCGGGAATGGACAAAAACATCTAAAATTCGTTTTTGAAGCAGGGAAGTCCAAGATATTCGAAGGCATTTTCTGGAAGAGCGGGGAAAGATTTCCAGAATTCAAGGTCAGAGACAAAGTAGAAGCTGTTTTCTTGCTCCGATCAAACGAATGGAACGGCAGCCGAAAGTTGGAATTGAATATAATTGATATCAAAAAACAATGAACAAGATTAAAATTTTCACCGATGGAGGGGCACGAGGCAATCCTGGTCCATCCGGAATCGGAGTTGTGATCGAGTCCGCCGGATCGAAAAAAACTTATCGCGAATTTATCGGATACGCGACGAACAATGAGGCGGAATACAAAGCTCTGCTTTTTGCGCTTCAAAAAGTGAAGCTGCTCTTTGGAAAAACAAAAACAAAATCACTGTCCGTCGAATGCTTTCTTGACAGCGAGCTGGTTGTCAAACAGATGAATCACGAATACAAGCTCAATGATGAAAATATTCAGAAATTTTTTCTCCAGATATGGAATCTTTCCATCGATTTCGGGAGCTTGAAATATACCCATATTCCACGCGAAAAAAATACTGAAGCCGACCGACTCGCCAACCTTGCTCTCGACGAAGCCACTCGCGCCCAAAGCCGAATGTTTTGATTTGGCTTATACAAAGCAAAAATAAGCATTTTGGGGGTCTTGACAAAAAATTTTAAAAATATTATAGTATTAAGTTAGTCAGGGCCGGATAATCGCCTCAACTTCTTGCTGAAGTTGGGGAGGAAAGTCCGGACACCTGCTGATGATTGGCATCGGCAAAAAGAGCAATGGGTAACCCCCATCGGGTATATTGAAAAATATATTTAGGGAAAGTGCCACAGAGACTATACTAGTCCCGCCTCGGCGGGATCAAAGGTGAAAAGCCGATTGGCGTTGAATGTTTTGCTCGCGCGAGATATCCAGCTGCAATTGGAGCCGGCTGGCGACAACCGGAACTTGGCAAACCCTGCTTGGTGCAAGTCTGAGCCCGGCGTTATGCGTTGGGAAGACGCTAGAATCCATCAGCAATGATGGATCAAGATAAATGATTATCGTTCCGCTTTGGCGGAATACAGAATCCGGCTTATAGGCCCTGACCAACTCAATATTATCCTATGAAAAAGTCCGAATTATTTTTCGCCGCGCTTCTTGTCCCAGCTGATTTCCTGATGATCATAGCGGCGGCGGCAACCGCTTTCTGGCTGCGTTTCACTCCCGGCATCATCGAGATCAAGCCGGTTTTGTTTCAATTTTCCTTTTTGTCTTATATCAAGATCGTTCTTCTTGTCGCGCCTTTTTTTCTGCTTATTTTTGCGCTTCAAGGACTATATTCATTGAAAACAACCCGCACTTTTTGGCGTGAATTTTTGCAAATTTCTTTTTCAATCACAGTTGGAATGACTCTCGTCATTCTCGCCATTTTTCTTCAGCGGGAATGGTTTTCTTCGCGCTTCATCATTCTTTCCGCTTGGGCATTGTCCATTGTATTCATCAGTCTGTCCCGCTACGCAGTAAATCTCACGCAAAAGATCCTCTTGATCTATAAGGGAATTGGCATGCATCGCCTCGCCCTGATCGGAAAAAGCGGATATTGCGACACAGTTTGTCATGAGTTCAAAGAAAATCCGGGATTTGGATACAAAATAATCTCACAAGATTCCGCAATTAATATAGACACCCTGCGGCAAACCCGCAAAGAAAAAGGTATTGATGAGATTTTGGTTTGCGATCCAAATGTGAAAATGAACGAACTGCGCCTGCTTAGTGACTTTTCCCACCGCAATCGCATTGAGCTCAAATTTGTCCCGGCGATTCTCCAGTCTGTAAGCACAAATTTTGAGATCAGAACCCTTTTTGACGAACCGGTGATCGCGATCAAAAATACCCCACTCGACGGATGGGGGAAGATCGCCAAAAGAATTTTCGACATAATCAGCTCTTTTTTTGGCATACTGATAACCTCTCCGATATTGGTGCTCACTGCGATTGCTATCAGGCTTGACTCGCAAGGTCCGATCATTTTCAAAAACGAACGGGTTGGACATAACGGAAATTTCAATGTATACAAGTTCCGTTATATGAAGATCGAGCATTGCACCGGAAAGCAAAATCCCGCTCGTGAAAAAGCGCTTGAGCTGGAAAAGGAATTGATCGAAAAACAAAGCGTCCGCAAGGGTCCGCTTTACAAGATCAAAAATGATCCGCGAAAAACCCGCGTAGGAAGAATCATTGAAGCTCTTTCTATTGACGAACTTCCGCAATTGTTCAACGTACTCAAGGGCGATATGGGACTTGTCGGGCCGCGTCCGCATCAGCCACGCGAAGTAGAAAAATATGAAACCTGGCAAAAGCGGATACTATCCATCAAACCCGGCGTGACGGGGCTTGCTCAAATATCCGGCCGATCCGACTTGAGCTTTACTGACGAAGCACGGCTTGATATTTATTATATCGAAAATTGGTCCATGCTGATGGATATCGAAATACTTTTCAAAACATTTTTTGTGCTGCTTAAAAAGAGAAAAAACCTATGAATCAAGATTTTCTTCATCTTCTTCCATATTGGGGCTATCCGCTGATGTTTGTCTTGATGCTTTTTGAAGGGCCCTTTGCGACAATGATCGCCGCTTTTCTTGCCTCGCAAGGATATTTCAATGTGGGGATCGTTTTTATTCTAAGCGTCCTTGGAGACGTTCTGGGAGATATCGGACTTTATCACATCGGATATTTTGGCGGCCCCCATATCATCGAAAAGGCGCAAAAAATTTTGAGAATCAGCGACGCGACAGTCGAAAAACTCAAAAGAAAATTTCATCAAAACAGCGGCCGGCTTATATTTTATGTGAAATCAACGACCGGCCTTAGCTATATCACGTTCACTCTGGCAGGCGCCTTGCGCATGAAACTTTTGAAATTCATGAAATATTCAATCCTCGGAGGACTTGTTTGGAGCTCGCTTCTCGTGGTTCTTGGTTATTTTTTCGGCTATGCGGCCGAACAAATCAGTCAGTATATCAAATACGCCGGCATAGCAATATTTGTTTGTGCCCTGATCGCGCTTGTCGTGATCAGCATCATCAAAAAGCGCGAATCAGCGGAGATTCTGGAAAACGGCAACGGAAATTGATAAATTTTTACTTGTTGAGATTTCACCTAAGAGAAACTAGCACCCTTGAGAAATCATGGGCTTTTTTATTGCCAAAATCACGGAAAAGGGCTAGTATTTATATATGAAAATAGCCTTGGTTCACGATTATTTGGTGCAATACGGGGGTGCCGAGAGAGTTCTTGAATGTTTCACGGAAATTTGGCCGCATGCGCCTATTTATACGCTTATCTATGACGAGGAGAAAACGCATGGAATTTTCAAGGGAAAGAGAATATACACTTCCTTTCTTCAAAAATTTCCTTATACCCGCAAAAATCACCGCATTTTTCCGCCCCTGATGCCGCCGGCGATCGAACAATTCGATCTTTCGAAATACGACATTGTCCTTTCCGATTCTTCGAGCTATGCAAAGGGCGTGATAACTCCGCCAGAAACACTCCACATCTGTTATTGCCATACGCCGATGCGCTACGCATGGGACGATTGCCAAAAATATATTGACGAATTCGGCTTTCCAAGATTCGTCAAAAAAATTACGCCTTTTTTCATGAACTATATCCGGATCTGGGATCGGATGAGTGCTGACCGGCCCGACGAGTATATCGCCAACTCAAAATTCGTCGCCGGCAGAATAAAAAAATATTACAGAAAAAATTCGACGGTGATCAACCCGCCGGTGGATGTCAACAAATTCCATCTTGACGAAAAGAAAGAAAAATATTTTTTGATGGTCGGCCGCTTGATGACCTATAAAAGATTTGACATTGTGATCGAAGCGTTCAACAAATTGGGCTGGCCGCTAAAGATAATCGGGGGTCAAGGTCCGGACAAAAAAAGACTCATGAAAATGGCGCGCTCCAACATTGAGTTCACAGGCAGATTGAGTGATGAGCAGCTTGCCCAGACCTATGCCCGCGCCAAAGCTTTCATTTTTCCTCAAGAAGAGGATTTTGGTATTGTTGCAATTGAGGCGTTGGCCTCAGGAAAGCCAATCATCGCTTTTCGCGGAGGAGATATTGTGGAACATGTCCGAGAAGGACAGGAAGGCCTGTTTTTTGACGAACAAACCCCCGAAGCGCTGATGGAAGTTCTGCAAAAATTCAATTCTGATGATTTTGACTCCAGCAAGATCCGTGAAAATGCCCTGCCATTTGACAGAGAGATATTTAAGGTCAAAATAAGGGATCACATTGAAAACAGCTTGCAAAAATTTAAGCAATAACAATTTAATCCTATGGAACTGAAAGAATACTACAAAATATTGAAATCAAATATGTCGGTCGTGATCTATACGGTGATCATTGCAATTGTTGCAGTATACGCCTGGTCAGTGAGGCAGTCGCAGACATATTCCGCCTCGCTTCTTTTGAACATAAGCCAGACCGAAACACAATCAACTCTTGACTATCGCTATGATCAATTTTATCGCTTGCAAGCGGATGATAAATTCGCCGAAACAATTGTCGAATGGCTGAAATCGCCGGGCACGGCAAAAAACATTTTTGACAAAGCTGGCGTGAGCAGCGACCAAAAGACGATGCGCAATCTTTCGAAAAGTTTTCAGGCAGAAAAATTATCTTCCAACCTTGTCGGGGTGCGGTATTCCACCGGAGACAATACTAAGGCAGAGCATATTGCTCCGGTTATCGCTTCTGTTATTTCCGAAAAAACCAAAGCCATCAACGCCGATGCCCGTGACCCGAATTGGTTTCAGGCAACTGCGAGCGATTTGATCATTTTGAAAAATACCCAGGATCTGCGGATCAATTTGGGAATTGCGGCGCTAGCCGGATTGTTTCTTGGAACGTTGCTTGCATTCGGAAAACATTATATTTCAGAGGAATAAATGAAAATCGGATTCGACGCCAGATGTCTTGAGGAGGAAAAAATATCCGGAGTAGGGGAATATGCTCTGGAGCTTTTGAAAAATCTTTTGGAGACAGACAAAAAGAACGAATATATTGTTTTTTCGAATTCCTTCAAGCAAAAAACCAACCGGAATTTCGAGTGGATCAAAAAATACCCACATGCGAAACTGAAAAGATTTTCTTTCCCGAACAGGATCCTCAATTTTTGTTTCTGGTATCTCAATTGGCCAAAAATCGACAAACTTGTCGGCGGCGCAGATATTTTTTTCGCTCCGAACATAAATTTTCTTTCCGTGAGCAGTGAATGCCGCCTCGTTGCCACATTTCACGACCTTTCTTTTGAGAGATATCCCCATTTTTTTCTTTTCAAAACAAGGCTGTGGCATGAATATTTCGTAGCTCCTCGAAAAATCGCCCGGATTGCCGAAAAGATAATCGCTGTTTCGGAATCAACAAAAAAAGATCTGGAAACAATATACAAAACAGACCCCGAAAAGATCAATGCTGTCCACCATGGAATAAGCAGAAGTTTCAAGGTCATCGACAGGAATGACCCGAAACTTCTCGACATCCAACGGAAATATAGCCTGCCGTACAAATTCGTTTTGTATCTTGGCAACATTGAGCCAAGAAAAAATATTTCTTCGATTGTCGCAGCCTACAAAAAAACTGTATCTGAAAATCCAATACTCGAAGGATGCACTTTGGTGCTGGCGGGAAATATCAGCCCGCTTTGCCGCGAAATGGTCGAAAAAGAAAATCTGAAAACATGTGGCTACATTGAAAGGGAAGACCGGCCATATGTATATAACCTTGCTTCGCTCTTTGTTTATCCCTCTTTTTTTGAAGGTTTCGGCCTGCCGGTTCTCGAGGCAATGGCCTGCGGAACTCCGGTGATCGCCTCGAACAATTCTTCCATTCCCGAAGTGGCGGGAGAAGCCGCAATATTCATTGATCCCAATCGACCGAGCGAACTTTACGAAGCGATAGAAGCCTTGCTCACGAACGAAAAATTGTATGCTAAAATAAAAGAAAGAGGACTGGCACAGTCTCAAAAACTCAGTTGGAAAAAATGCGCATTGGAATCGATGCCCGCTTTTTCGGGTCGATAGGAAAGGGACTCGGGCGGTATACCCAAAAACTAATAGAAAGTCTGGAAAAGATTTCCGCCCAAGGCGGATCGTCTTTTGGCTGGGAAAATTCTCACCAGTATTTTATATTTCTCCGAAAAGAGAATTGGGATGAGTACCATCCCCAAAGCAAGCACTTCACAAAAGTCATGGCTGATGTCCCCTGGTACACGCTGCGGGAACAAATTCAAATGCCAAAAATCCTTGAAAAATGCGGGCTCGATCTTGTCCATTTTCCCCATTTCAACATTCCCGTTTCGTACAAGGGAAGATTCATAGTCACAATTCACGATCTTATTCTTTTCCAATATCCAACCAGCAAGGCATCAACTTTGTCGGCCCCGGCGTATTTCCTCAAGAAAAAAGCATACCATCAGGTGATCAATCGCGCCATCAAGAATTCGGAAAGGATAATCGCTGTTTCGGAGCACACAAAGGAAGATATATTGAAGAACTTCAAAATAAATCCGAAAAAAGTTCTCGTCACCTATGAGGGAGTGGATACGATCGAAAAACCAATACTGGAAAACGCGGAAACTGTTCTCAAGAAGTATGGTATAATGAAACCGTATATCCTGTATGTAGGAAATGCCTATCCGCACAAAAATCTTGACCGGCTTATTTCGGCTTTCAAAAGAGTTGTCAAAAAACATCCCGGTTTGAGTTTGGTTCTCGCGGGAAAGGAAAATTATTTTTATAAGCGGCTGAAAAAATCCGTGATAGAAGGCGAGGTTTCAAGCGTTGTTTTTCCCGACCACATAGACGAAGATCACTTGCCAACCATCTATCGCGAAGCAAAATTGTATGTTTTTCCTTCGCTTTATGAGGGATTTGGCCTCCCGCCGCTCGAAGCAATGGCAAGAAATATCCCTGTCGCAAGTTCCAATGCATCCTGTCTGCCGGAAATATTGGGAGAAGCTGCCTTTTTTTTCGATCCGCGGGGTATTTCTGAGACCTCCGAAGCGATTGAAAAAGTTTTGACGGACAATGATTTGCGAAAAAAATTGATCGAAGCCGGAAAAAAACAAATTCGAAAATACAGTTGGGAAAAAATGGCGAAAGAAACACTCGAAATATATAAAAGTTGCGGATAAAAATGCCAAAACGAAAAAACATTCTGCCCCAGATGTTCGATGTGAAGCCGGTAAACTCGGACGGTTCTTTGAATTTGGCCAAAATAAAAAAATTGAAACGGTTGGTCACTCTTCCGGACAAAAAATTTAACGAAAAAGATCTTTCTCAAGAAAATACTCCTGCGCGTGCCGGGAAAATAGGCCTTCGTCTTGCTGACGTCGTCAAGCCAAAAATACGCCCTCGAGCGAAAATTGAATCAAGAAAAAAAGAGCCTGCAGAAATTTTTCACCCCGTGGAAACTTTTCATGCTGAAACTCCACAAAATTTCACCGAATTTCATCCCAATCCCAGGATTTTTGATCAATATTTCCAGGCGCCAACTGAAAATTTTCAGCCCGAGATCAGACATGAGGTCAAATATTTTCCGGCAATAGAAGATTTTTCCGAAAAAATAGGCGAACCTGATTTCAAAGAACCACGGACAAAAAGAAGGGAAAATATATTTTCACTGAAGAGAAAAGTGAGGTCCCTTCATTCATTTTCGAGGAAATTGATCCCTGATTTCAGCAAATTTAAAATTAGGGACAATGTTTTTCCGCAAGATTTTTCTTCGGTTTCAAATTTCAGTTATGCGATCTCATTTGCCTGCATTTTATTTTTGTTCTCTTTTTCAATTCCCGTTCTTTCGTATGTCCAAAAGGCGCTCGATATGAAAACAACGCTCACCGCAACAGGCGAAAGAGCTCTCGGACAATTCGCCCAAGCGAAAGACAATCTTTCGCGCAGCCAATTTGACAAGGCCGCAATTGATTTTTCCGAGTCCTATCAAATCCTTTCCGATGCCAACCGCGATGTCGAAAAGATCGGTGGCAATTTCAGCGAAATTTTGCGTTTCGTACCCGGAATATCGCGGCTCGCAAGCGCCAACTATGTCCTCAGTGCCGGAGAACATTTTTCTCTTGCCGGGAAGAGCCTCGCCGAATCGGCAAAATCAGTCAATTCAATCGGCAATCCTCTGGACAGCGCGAGTCAGATCAATCAGCCTTCGCTCACGGATCTGTTCCTGAACTTGCGAGACGGAATCCAAAAATCAAGTGAAGAACTTTCGGCGGCCCAAGATGACCTCGACAAAGTCAACCTTGATGATCTGCCAGTTGAAACGCGAGAGCAATTCGTCCAGCTCAAAAGTAAACTGCCCCTTGTAAATGAAAGTCTCAAAAATTTTCTCGACTATTCCCAAATTTTCCTTGATGTTCTTGGATACAACGGCCCGCGTAAATATCTATTTCTGTTTGAGAACAACCAGGAAATGCGCCCAACGGGCGGTTTTATCGGAAGCTATGGAATTCTTGACATCGGAAACGGCCGGGTGAAAAAACTTTTCGTGGATGATATATACAATCCGGACGGCCAGCTCAAAGCCCGGGTGATCCCGCCCGCGCCAATCCAAAAGATGAGTGCCGTTTGGACTATGCACGACGCCAACTGGTTCCCGAATTTTCCAACTTCGGCCGAAAAAGTTTCCTGGTTCTATGAAAAAACAGGGGGACCGACCGTGGATGGAGTGATCGCAATCACTCCCGAATTGCTTCAAGACCTTCTTGCGATTACCGGACCGATTGATATGCCCGAATACGACACAACCGTTGACGCGGAAAACTTCATTGAAAAAACTCAAGCCGAAGTTGAGCTGAACTATGACAAAGAGCTGAATCAGCCGAAGAAATTCGTCGCCGATCTCACGCCGAAAATTCTGGACAAGGTGATGAGCGAAAAGGGGCTTGTCCCAATGCTGAAAACGCTCACAGCTTTCAATACCGCCCTCTCAGAAAAACATCTGCTTCTTTATTCGAGAAACTACAATATTCAAAAATTGATCTCTGACCAAAAATGGTCAGGAGAAGTTTTGAACACTGACAAAGATTATTTGTCGGTGATCAACACGAATATCAACGGCTTCAAGACCGACGGCGTGATAGACGAAACGATCGATCACAAGAGCGAAATCCAAAGCGACGGCAGTATCGTTGACACGGTTTCCATTACGCGCAAGCATAACGGAGGCAACGAAAATTATGACTGGTGGAACAAGGTGAACGGAGACTGGATGCGCGTTGCTGTCCCCGGTGGCGCAAAGCTTCTTGAGGTTTCCGGCCAAACACGTGAATTTGTCCCACCGGCGCTCGACTATCAATCGCTCGGTTTCAAAAAAGATCCTCAAGTCCAGGCGGAAGAAGATTCCTCCCGAATAGACGAGGAATCGGGAACAAGAATCTATGACGAAGACAATAAGACCGTTTTTGCCAACTGGGTTTATGTAAGCCCGGGAGAATCAGTGACGATCACGTACAAATACGCGCTGCCGTTCCGCTTGAGCTTTGATTCGCTGCAACATCCCGCCGATTCATTTTCAGTTCTCTATCAAAAACAATCCGGAAGCGTCGGGAGCAAGCTTGTCTCGCAAATAAACTTGCCGGACAATTTGAAAACCATTTGGCGCTGGCCGGACGATGCAAAACAAGACGGAAACAACTTCAAGATGGAAACAATTTTGGATACGGATAAATTCGTGGGACTGGCAGTGGAAAAATAGATGATAAAATCTATCAAGCAAAAATTTTTGAATTCAACTCCGTCGAGCTCCGTGGCTTCGGCGGCGTTTGTGATCGCGATGGCCGGTATTTTGAGCCGCGTTTTGGGACTTTTTCGCGACCGCATTCTTGCTTCGCATTTCGGAGCGGGGGACACGCTCGACATATACTATGCCGCTTTTCGCGTGCCGGATTTGATCTATAATCTTCTCATTCTCGGAGCTTTGAGCGCCGCTTTCATCCCTGTTTTCACCGGTCTCATCGCAAAAGATGAAAAAAGCGAAGCCTGGGAGCTCGTGAATGTTTTTTTGACGACTGCCCTTTTGTTCTTGATCGTTTTGGCGGCGATTTTTGCGATTTTCGCACCGTTCTTGATGAAAATAATCACTCCCGGGTTTTCCAATGAAAAATTTCACGGAGTGGTGACGCTCACCCGAATCATGTTTTTGAGTCCGATTTTTCTTGGCATCAGCGGTATTTTTGGAGGTATTCTTAATTCTTTCAAACGATTTCTGATATATTCGCTCGCACCGATCATGTATAACCTTGGCATAATTTTCGGCGCTCTTTTTCTGGTAAAGCCTTTTGGGATCGCGGGTCTTGCCTGCGGAGTAGTGATTGGCGCGTTTTTTCACATGGCAATTCAATATCCGAACGTGAAAATGGTCGGACTCAAATATTTTCCCCGTCTTTCTTTCAAAAATAAAAATCTGCGAAAAGTGATCACCTTGATGATCCCGCGCACGATGGGACTTGCCGTCACGCAAATAAACTTGCTCGTCGTCACGATCATTGCTTCGACTCTCGCTGCAGGGAGCCTTGCGATTTTCAACTTTGCAAACAATCTTCAGAGCTTTCCTCTTGGCATTTTCGCGATACCCTTCGCTCTTGCCGTTTTCCCGATTCTTTCCCACCACGCCGCGCGGGACGAGCGGGACGTATTCATCCAAAATTTTTCCAAAACTTTCCGGCAAATTTTGTTCTTCATCATTCCGGCGAGCATTTTGATCCTTGTTCTTCGCGCCCAGATCGTCCGCATCGTTCTTGGTGCGGGAAATTTCGACTGGCAGGACACGATCCTCACATTTCAGGCGCTGGGAATTTTTGCCGTAAGTCTTTTTGCCCAAAGCACAATCCCGCTTCTTGCTCGGTCTTTTTATGCCCTCCATAACACAAAAGTTCCGTTTTTGACCGGAATCATCAGCGAGGCTTTCAATTTGGCGGCCGCTTTGATCCTTTCCCGCTACTGGGGAGTGCTCGGTCTTGTCTGGGCGCTTTCACTTTCAAGCATTGTGAATATGTTCCTTTTGGTTTTTATTCTCCGGAACAAACTGGATAACCTTGATGACAAGAAGATAATTTCCGTAATTCTCAAAATTTCCATTTCCGCGCTCGCCGCCGGTCTCGTCGCTCAAGTCACGAAATATTTGATCAGCCCATATATCAACCTCGATACCTTCCTGGGCGTATTCTGGCAAATGTTTTTTGCGGGAGGCCTTGGTCTTGCGACCTATTTTACCTTCACGCGCCTTTTTGATCTTGAAGAATTCCATTATCTCAAGAAAATATTCTCTTCGCGAATTTTTCGCCTCCGGCCGCCTCTTCCCGAAGACCCAACAGAAGCAAGCGGGATATAAAAAGCCCAAACCTTTCAGTATTGGATCTGAGAGGTTTTTTTGTTTGCAAAAAGCCCAAAATGAGGTAGATTAAAGAATATGAATAATCAGAAAAATATCCGAAATTTTTGCATAATCGCCCACATTGATCACGGGAAATCAACCCTGGCCGATCGAATGCTTGAGATCACGCATACGGTCGAGGACAGGAAAATGAAAGAACAGCTTCTGGATACGATGGATCTCGAGCGGGAGAGGGGAATCACGATCAAGCTTCAGCCAGTTCGGATGAAATTCAAGGAATATACTTTGAACCTCATCGACACTCCCGGGCATGTTGACTTTCAGTATGAAGTTTCAAGATCTCTGGCCGCTGTCGAGGGCGCAGTGCTCCTCGTGGACGCGACCAAAGGCGTGCAGGCGCAGACAGTTGCGAACCTCTATTATGCGATCGAGCAAGGACTGGAAATAATCCCAGTGATCAATAAGATCGACCTTCCGAACGCCGAAGTGGAAAAATCAAAAAAAGAGATCGACCATCTTCTCGGCTGCAAAGAAGAAGATATTCTTGAAGCCAGCGGGAAAACAGGGGAGGGCGTTGAGAATATTCTCGAAAAAATTGTTGAAAAAATTCCGCATCCGAAAGGAAAGCAGGAAGAATCCCTTCGCGCTCTCATTTTTGATTCAAAATATGACACATATAGGGGAGTTCTCGCCTATGTTCGGATTGTCGACGGGCGCATCAAAGCCGAGGAAAAAATTCTCACTATGGCAACCAAGCAGGAAAGTTCCGTGATCGAGGTTGGCCATTTCAAGCCAAATTTGGAAAAAACGGGAGGATTGTCCGCGGGAGATATTGGATACATCGCGACCGGATTCAAAACCGTCGAAGACTGCCGCGTCGGCGATACGATCGTTTTGGAAAAAAACCCGGGCGAAATGCAAGCGCTTCCCGGATACAAAGAAATAAGGCCGGTTGTCTATGCCAGCTTCTATCCGAAAGAAGGAGATGATTACAACTTTATGCGCGACGCGCTGGGAAAGCTGAAGCTCAATGATGCTGCGTTCGCGTTTGAGCCGGAGGCCAATCTGGCGCTGGGACGGGGATTTCGCTGCGGATTTTTGGGACTCCTTCACATGGAAATTGTCCAGGAAAGACTCATCCGGGAATTTGAAATAGATCCGGTGATCACCACTCCAAGCGTGGTATATGAAGTAAAAGTAAAAAGCAAAAAAGAAAAAATTAAAATTTATTCTCCTTTGGAAATGCCCGACCCTTCGATCATTGAGTCCATTGAAGAGCCTTATGTGAAACTGGATATTATTTCTCCTTCAAAATATCTCGGTTCGATCATGGATCTCATGCGGAGTACCCGCGCGGAATACAAAAACACGGAATATATAGACGCGGAAAGATTGATCCTCACTTTTGAATCTCCTCTCACGGACGTCATCATCAATTTGCACGACCAGCTGAAAAGCGCTTCGAGCGGATACGCTTCGATGAACTATGAGCTCATCGGGTACCGGCCCAACAAGCTCGTGAAGCTCGATATTCTGGTCGCCGGAGACAGGATTGACGCTTTTTCAAGAATTGTCCCGGAGGAAAAAGTTTTTTCGGATGGCAAAGCCACTGTTGAAAAACTGAAGGATGTCATTCCGCGCCAAAACTTCGTGATCGCCCTTCAAGCGGCCGTTGGCGGAAAGATCCTGGCCCGCGAATCGGTCAAAGCCTTCCGAAAAGATGTGACCGCCAAGCTATACGGCGGGGACATCACCCGCAAGCGAAAATTGCTTGAAAAACAGAAAAAAGGAAAGAAAAAAATGACCAATCTCGGACGGGTTGAAATCCCGAGCAGCGCCTTTTTGGCGGTTTTGAGAAAATAGTGGTATAATAAAGACGCAATGAAATCCAGACACAGGAAAAAAATAAAGATAATTTGGGTAGTGATCACCCTCCTCGCTGTTTTGTCGATGGTCGCTTTTACAATTGCTCCCCTAATAAGGTGAAAAGAAAAAACCGCGAAAAAATGAATTTGTCCGCCAGGATTTTTTCGGGAATATTTTTTCTCGCCGGTTTGGCCGTTCTCGTTTTGGTTGGAATATCACTTGGAAAAGAGGCCTATCGGAAAAGGCAGATTCAGAAAGAAATTGACGGACTTCAAACCCAAATAAGTCAGATGGACCAAGAAAACAGCAATATGAAAAATCTGATCGGATATCTTTCTTCGACGGATTTTCAAGAAAAGGAAGCCCGCGAAAAACTGAATCTTCAAAAAGACGACGAAAAAATGATCGTTCTTCGAAAAGATCCCCTTCAGGAGGCAAACAATCAGCCGGAAAAAAGCGAGAATACCGTTGCTGCGCCTGAAGACACAACTCCGAACTGGCAAAAATGGTGGAGATCCTTCTTTGCAACAAAAAACTGATTTTTTATAATTAGGTCAAATCTATGACTAAATCTAGAAAAGAAAAAGCAAAAAAAGCGAAAATTTGGATAATTGTCGGAATTGTTTCTGGCGTGATTTTTGTGTTTTTGCTGTTTTTGGTTCTTGGTGTCTATAAATTCAATTGGAACAACCGCTTCTTTGTCGGCACGACCAAGATCATTCCATTTCCGGCCGTTTATGTCCGCGGAGCGGGATCCATCAGCGTCAATGAGATCAAAGCCAATGTAGCTTCCATCAAGAAATTCTATGAATCTCAGGACTTCGAAAAAATCGGCATGCGGGTTGATTTTTCAACCGATCAGGGAGAAAAAAGGCTCCAAGTCAAAGAAAAAGAAATTATAAGCAAAATGATTGAAAACAAGGTTATTGAGGATCTTGCAAAAAAAAGAGGAATCTTTCTTGCTGACAGCGATGTAAACACGGAGCTTGAGAGCAATATCCAACAATTCGGAAACAAGGACAATCTGATGAGCGACCTCGCCAGGCTTTATGGCTGGACCATCAATGATTTCAAACAAAAAGTTGTCAAACCCGCAATGTACAGCGAAAAATTGGCCGAGGTTTTTGCAAATGAAATGGACACCAGCGTGCAGCAGGCAAAAATAAAGTTGCTCTATGAAAAAGTGACTGGCAAAAAAGAGGATTTCGCAAAAACGGCAAAAGAAAATTCAGACGGACAAAGCGCGGAAAACGGCGGCGATCTCGGCTGGTCAACGAAAGTTCAGCTGATTCAGCCTGTCGCGGAAAAAGCGTTTTCAATGAAAGTGGGCGAGATCAGCGAACCGATCGAGAGCCCGCTTGGATTCCATGTTCTGAAATTGGAAGAAAAAAAGACCGACAACAACGAGGATTTGGTGCATCTTCGCCAAATTTTCGTGAAGAAAACCACCTTTGCCGACTGGCTGCAGGAAAAAACCAAGGGATATCCGACTACGATATTTTTGAAAGACTACCAATGGAATTCAGACAACGCTCAAATCGAATTCCGCGATCCCGGGATGCAGACCTTCGAACAAAACCTTTCTGCCAACTCTGAAGGCGATCCGTCGGTTTTCTAGAAATTGTTTTTGATTCACAAAAACCCCTCTGCGGGGTTTTTGTCTTGGAGCCGATGCGCGGGATCGAACCGCGGACCTACACGTTACGAGTGTGTCGCTCTGCCAACTGAGCTACATCGGCTTTTTTGAGCGGGATACGGGAATCGGACCCGTATTTCAACCTTGGGAAGGTCGTGTTCTGCCACTGAACTAATCCCGCGAATACTTCCAAATTATAGCAACTTTTTCAATTCTGGCAATGGCGCGCGATTTGTGATATAATTTTATCAATGCAGGAAATCATCACAAAACTTGACGAGCTCCGCGATCGAATCGCTTCCGTAAGCGACCGTCTTTGACTTGCCCAAAAAGAAAAAACGAATTGACGAGCTTGAAAAAATATCAAACAGCGAAAATTTTTGGCAAGATCAGGAATCAGCGCAGAAAACAATGCAGGAACTGGAGGGCTTGAGAAATGAAACCAAAAAGTTGAGCGAGCTCGAAACGGAAACCAACAGTTTGAAAGAAATGGCCGATCTCGCCGCAAATGACCAAAAAATAAGGCGGGAGATCGAAGAAAGAAACCAAAAGATTGAAAAGGATATCGAAAATATCGAATTTGAAACGCTTTTTCAAGGAGAATACGACCAAAGCAATGCTATTCTTTCGATCCACAGCGGAACAGGCGGAATAGATGCTCAGGATTGGGCCGAAATGCTGCTCAAAATGTTTCTCCGATTCGCCGAACGGAAAAGCTGGAAAGCGAAATTGATCGCCGAATCGCGCGGTCAAGAAGCTGGAATCAAAAGCGCTACAATAGAAATTGTCGGAAAACTCGCCTATGGATATCTCCGAGCAGAGGCGGGAGTGCATCGTTTGGTGCGTCTCTCCCCGTTCAATGCCAAAAACCTTCGCCAGACATCTTTCGCGCTGGTTGAAGTTTTGCCAGAAGTTGATAAGATAAAAGAAGTTGAAATTGACCCGAGCGAATTGAAAATTGATACTTTCCGATCCTCAGGAGCCGGCGGCCAATCCGTCAACAAGACCGACAGCGCCGTTCGCATAACGCATGTTCCGTCAGGGCTTGTTGCCGGTTCCCAAAATGAAAGAAGCCAGCTCCAGAACAAGGAGCAGGCGATGAAAATTCTGAAAGCGAAATTGTTCCAAAGGTATCAGGAAAATAAGGAAAAAGAAAAGAAAAAGATCAAAGGCGAGCACACTGAAGTTCAATGGGGGAGCCAGATCCGATCTTATGTCCTGCATCCCTACAAACTCGTCAAGGACCACCGGACAAAATTTGAATCCAAGAACCCGGAAGAAGTGCTGGACGGCAATCTGGACGGATTCATTGAAGCCTTTCTTGCAAAACATTGAGCTCAATAAATATTTGAACTTAGCGAAACAAAAATGATCGAGTTCCGAAATGTAAAAAAAATATATACCGGCGGAATACACACTGTTGCTCTTGATGACATCAGTTTTATCATCCAAAAAGAAGAATTTGTTTCTCTTGTCGGACACAGCGGAGCGGGAAAATCAACTCTTCTCAAACTTCTTTATGCCGAAGAAAAACCGACTTCGGGAGGAATTTTTTTCAATGACGAAGATATATCAGAGCTGACTCCCAAGCAATTGCCTTTTTATCGCCGGCGAATCGGGACTGTTTTCCAGGATTTCAAACTGCTCCCCAAAAAAACTCTTTTTGAAAATGTGGCATTCGCCCTCGAAGTATCAGACCACAGCGACAAGGAAATCCGGGAATTGGTTCCGCAAATTCTCGAAATCGTGGGACTCGCGCACAAAACAGACAGCTATCCCCGTGAAATTTCGGGAGGCGAACAACAGAGAGTGGCGATTGCCCGAGCGCTTGTCCACCGTCCGCCGCTCATCATTGCCGACGAGCCGACCGGAAATCTTGACCCGATCAGCAGCTGGGGAATCATCCAATTGCTTCTGAAGATCAACAAGCTCGGTACAACCGTTCTCCTGGCAACGCACAACAAAGACATCGTCAACCGCCTAAAAAAACGCGTCATCACCCTTGATCAGGGAAAAATAATCCGAGATCACAGCAAGGGGAGATACGCTATTTAAGCTTATAAAAAAATGTTGCTACTCACTCTCTCGCGTACATTCAAGTCTGGGTTCACCCACTTTCGCCGCAACGGATGGCTGAGTTTTGCCGTGATCAGCATTCTTTCTCTCACGCTTCTCATCATCAGCACGCTGATCGTCCTTTCCATTGCCGCAAGCCTTGTGATCAGATCCGTTCAGGACAAAGTGGACATCAGCGTATATTTCAAAGGCGATGTCGAGGAATCGAAGATCATTGAATTCCGATCAACCGTTCTGCAATACAAAGAAGTGAAAGCGGCCGACTATATCACAAAGGACAACGCTCTTCAAGAATTCAAGTCCAAAAATTCCGACAATCCGCTGATCTTGCAATCGATCGAGGCAATAGGAGACAATCCCTTGAGCGCTTCCGTCAACATAAAAGCTATCACGCCGGACAAATACGAAATTATCGCAACCGCAATTCAAAACTCATCTTTCAGAGACAACATCAGCCGGATCAATTATGCAAAAAACAAGATCGTCATTGAACGTCTCAACAATATTCTTTCGACAACCAGAAAAGTCGGCATCATGCTGGCCACCATATTTTCCTTGATCGCTGTCCTCATCACTTTCAACGCAGTCCGGATCACTATCTATGCCCATCGACAGGAAATCGAGATCATGCGCCTCGTTGGGGCGTCAAATCACTATATCCGAATGCCGTTTATCTTTGAGGGAATAATCTATGGCTTTATTTCCGCCGTTGCAGTGATGCTCATTCTTTTCCCGCTCGTCAAAATAGCCACGCCCTATATCGCCGGAGCCGTTTCCGTCAAAGAAGTGCAGGACAGCTTCATCCACTATTTGTGGCTTATTTTCTTTATTCAAATTGTGACTGGCATCGCCCTCGGAACTTTCAGTAGTTTCATCGCGATCAGGAGATATTTGAAGGCATAGACCAATATCGAGCTTTGGAAATGAGTTTACCGCAAAAAAGCCAGCAATGGCTTTTTCTCTTGAACTTTTTGACGTTTTGCTCTATACTCCAAAATGCATTGGGGTGTAGCCAAGTGGTAAGGCAATGGGTTCTGGTCCCATGATCCTAGGTTCGAATCCTAGCACCCCAGCTAATTTTTCACAAAAATACTATGCCCGAAAATATCGCAACATTCATCTCAACTCATCAGTGGGTGATCGCCCTCGCCGCAATTTGGATCATTCCCTGGAAAGGCGTGGCGCTTTGGCGCGCGGCTAAAAACCGGAGCGCTGCTTGGTTTGTCATTTTACTTCTGGTCAACACCGTTGGAATTCTTGATATCATCTATATTTTCTTTTTTTCCAGAAAAGCGATTCCGCAGCCGGTTGAGACTCAAAAGGAACAAAAAAATGAGAGGATAGTTCTGGATATAAAGAGTGACAAAAACAACCTTGACGGTTTGAACCAAAAAAGCTAAAATACATATCTGAGAACGATCTCGATAATAATTAAACCAAAAAATATATGTCACAACCGAATATCCAGCCGCTGGGCGAAAATGTCCTCATCGAGCCTACCGAGGTCGATACAAAGACCGCTTCCGGAATCGTTCTTCCTGACGCAAGCGGAGAAAAGCCACAAGAAGGAAAAGTGATCGCCACAGGCGAAGACAAAAAGATAAAAGTAAAACCCGGACAAAAAGTGATCTATTCCAAATATTCCGGAAACGAAATAAAAGTGAAGGACAAAGAATATCTGCTGGTGAAAAATGAAGACATCCTGGCTATTGTGAAATAGATTTCGACAGAAAAAAAAGAACGGGCATATCCCGCTCTTTTTTGTTTCTCAAAAACCCCTTTTGCGATCCTATTTTCCGCTTGTCACTTTTCCTCCCGCCGCCTTCCAATCTTCAATTCCACCGTTCATCTTGTATACATTGAAAAAATTCAAATCAAACAAAACCGCCGCCGCTTGAAAGCCATCATTCTCGTTTGATCCGTATATAATAGTCTTCTTCAAGACCGGGATTTCACTTTTTCTTGTCTCCAATTCGGAAAGAGACAAATTTATCGCGCCGACAATATGCTCTTTTGCAAAATCATTCTTGCTTCGCACATCCAAAAACTGGAGAAGAGCGGGAGTGATTTCAGCGTCTTTTTTGATCTCGTCGATCGTTATATTTTTGACTTTTGCGCTGTCTTCGCCTGATCCGCCGGAAGAAACGAGAGGATAGCCTTTTTCCTGCCAGCCCGGAATGCCGCCCCGCAAATATTTGGCATTCACAAAACCATCTGAAACTATTTTATTCACAACCGTTGCGAGATCAGTCAAGTTGTCGCCTTGATTCACAATGAGTATATTTGACGTCCGGTCCGCCCCAAGAGCCACGAAAAAAGATTTGTCCAATTTGTCCGCCTGGACATTCACCGCCGTTGCAATATGACCGCGGTTGAATTCATCCGAACTGCTGATATCTGCCAGAAATATTTTCGATTTGTCCTGAATTGCTTTCAAAAGATCCTCCGGCATAGTCGAAGGAGCCTTCAATATTTCCTCATTTGCTTTTTGTTCGTCTTTACTCGACTGCCCGCCCTTCAAATTCAAAACAAGGGGCTTCAGGAGAAACCAGAGAATGATGATGACTACCAGCGAAAAACCGACTACGAAAATTTTGTGTTGATTTTTTTCGTTTTGCATAATTTTATTCCAAAATAGACCCGACAAAATTCGCGAAACCTTTCAAAAAATCATCGACGTCCATTTCTTTTTTCCCTTCAAGCTGGATTTTTTTTAAAATTACCAATCCGTTTTTCGCTTGAATGGCGACCTCCTGATCATATTCTATAATTTTCCCGGTTTTTTCGCCAGCCCCCACATCAGGAATGATCTCTATTTCCAGCAATTTCAATCTTTTTGGCTGATTTTTCACGCTCAAAATCGAATATATCCCCGGCCAAGGATAATAGGACCGCCATTTTCGGCCTATTTCCTCGACTGCACTGTTCCATTCGATCTTTCCATCCTCGCGCAAGACCCGCTTGCAATATGTAGCATGGCTATGATCTTGAGGAACTAAATTTATTTTCCCGGAAATCCATCGGGGAGCAAAATCAACAATCATTTTCGCGCCCAATTGCGATAATCTGCCAAGCAAAATATCCGCCGTCTCGTTTTCGCCGATCTCGATTTTTTTCTGCACCAATATATCGCCCTCATCCATTTTTTCATTCATCTTCATCAGCGTGATCCCTGTTTCATTCTCTCCGGAAAGAATAGCGCACTGTACCGGGGATGCCCCGCGATATTTTGGAAGCAGGGAAGCGTGGATGTTTATCGCTCCATATTTTGGAATTCCTAAAATGGTTTCGGGCAATATTTTCCCGTAGGCGGCAACGATGAACAAATCCGGATTAATCTTTTTTATCTCCTCGTCTAGCCCGCTATCTCGCAAACTTTCCGGCTGAAATACTTCGATTTTATTTTTCAGCGCCAAATCTTTGACCGGAGAATATGCGACAACCTGTTTTCGTCCGACTTTCTTGTCCGGCTGGGTGAATACTGCCGCAATATTGTAGCCATTGTCGATAAGCGATTTCAAAACCCCCGCCGCAAATTCCGGCGTACCGAAGAAAATAATTTTTACTTTTTCCTTATTATCCATTTATTTTTGCCCGATCAATCACCAGGATTCCTTCAAGATGGTCGATCTCATGTTGAAGCACGCGAGCAAGAAGGCCATCAGCCTTGATTTTGAACTTTTTTCCTTCCACATCCCTTGCTTGGACCTTCACCTTGAGCGGACGTTCAACCGGAAAAAATTCTCTCGGGAAGCTCAAACAGCCCTCTTCAAAGATATCTTTTTTTCTGGAATATGATTTTATTTTTGGATTGATCAATACATAGGCTTCGTCACCGATTCGTATGACACAAATCCGAAGATCCGATCCGACTTGCGGCGCTGCGAGACCAACTCCTTTCTCGATCTCCATCGTTTTTGCCATATCAAAAACCAACCGCTGGACTTTCGGATCTTTCAATTCTTCAACTTTGACTTCTCGCGTTTTGCGGCGCAAGAAATCGTTTGGATATTTGATTATTTTGAGCATATTTTTTCTCAAAATATGGAAACTGGATCGACGTCAACACTCCAGCCTTTTCTGAGACCCCCGATCACGGATCGAATCGGAAGGTCGCCGATATTTTTTCGAGGATCGAATTTCAGAAGAATATTTCGCTGATATAGACCTCTCTTTTGCCTTGATAAGGGCTCATAAGGGCCAATGATTTCAATTTCATTATTGCTCGCCCTACGCAGCAAGTCAAATGTTTTTTTCGTTTCGCTCACGGCCTTTTTTTCAAGTTTGTCGCGAAAGCCAAGCTTCACAAATTTCCGAAACGGGGGATAGGAAAATTTCTTTCGCGTTGCTTGTTCCCAGACGAAATATTTTTTTAATTCATTTTTTTCCAAATAATCAAAAAGGGGATTGCCGCCAAAAAAGGATTGTATGACCAAAATTCCATTTTTATTGAGCAGATTCGCCATATAGAAAAGTCGGGAGAGCGCAAGCGCGCGCGAATTGAATTCGACGCTGTCCAAAAAATCCCGCCCCGAGATCGAAGCGGCCAATTCAATGTTGTCCGAATATATTCCCTTGATCGCCGACTGCGTGCCGACAAGAACATCAATTTTTCCTGCTGAAAAATCTTGCAATGTGCTCCGGTATTTTTCCAAACTTCGCGCTGCATCCGCGTCGACCCGGATGACCCGCAGCGAAGGAAAAAGCCTTTTGATCTTTTTTTCGACAGTTTGCGTTCCGATTCCGCGATGCGAAAATTGAAATCCGCCACATGCTGGACAAGCGCTGAAGAGTTCCATTTTGTAGGCGCAGTGCAAACAGCGATATTGCGATTGTTCTTCCGAATATATGAGCGCCCGGTCGCACTTCGGGCATTTCAAAACTCTTTTGCAATTTTCACATGTCGTACGGGTGGAAAAACCGCGCCTGTTCACAAAAACGACAGCCTGTTTTTTTCTTTCCGCGATTTCAGCCAAACGGCTGCGGAGCATTTCGGAGATAGGAAAATCAGAATTCTTTTTTTCTTTTTCCAATGAAGCGATCTCAAACTCCGGAAAATCACTTTTATCGATTTTTATTTCGATCAGTTCCATTTCTTCCTTTTTTGTCTTCTGCAGACTTTCGGCAGACGGCGCAAAGCTTTCCAAAACCAATTTTGCGCCTGTTATTTCGGCCAAAAACTCCGCCCCTCGCACAGCGCTGTAGCGGGGCATCGACTCCCACTGTTTGAATGAGATATCTTGCTCATCCTGGACAATGACAAGTCCCAGATCAAAGAACGGCAAAAATATTCCTTGTTTTGAAGCAATTACTATTTTTGTTTTTCCATCTTTGATCTTCTTCCACCATTCAAAAAACTGCCCTTTTGTTATCCGGCTGTGGATAAGCGCGATCTCTTCGGAAAAAACTTCCTGCAGCTTTTCATAAACGCCGTGCGAAAAAAATATTTCCGGCGCGAGTATGAGGCATTGCTTGCCGTTTTTCAAGCATTCTCGGACCAAATCAACATTGATCTTTTCTCTTTTTTTTCCGCTCCCGATCAACAAAAACTTATTTTTCTTGTTCTTCATGATCTCCAGTGCTTCCGCGCCGATCTTTTCCGCTTTTATTGTTTTTTTTGAAGCTTCCTTGTCTTTCACTCTTTGCTTGGCGACTTTGGGAACCATCAGCTTGAGCACCGACCCAAGCGGAGAAAAATAATATTCGGCGATTTTTTGGGCAAGCTTGATTTGATTTTCACTCAAAAGCTTTTCTTCTATGACCGACCTGATATTTTTCAATTTGAGCGACTCTTGCCGCAAAGATTTCTCGCTTGACCGGACAACGATGCCTTGAATATCGCGAAAATAGAAAGGCGCCGAAACCAGCGTCCCCGGCGAAATATTTTCACTGTGCCAATATGAAAAAACCTGCGTGCGAAGAACAGGAAGGGGAATGATGGGAGCAACTTGGATAATGTATTTTTTCATTTTATATTGATGTTCGCCGCGAGATATCCCACTCCGAACGGCGCTTCGTAGCTCAAGGATTTCACCTCCCAGCGAAGTCCGGAGATCGCGCCGAGCAGTATAGTGATCGAGCGAAGTCCGCATTCGCCAGCTTCTTCAATGAGAGTCGGATCCATCTCCAAAAGGCCTTTGATATTTTTTCGCTGGACAATTTCGACGACTTTTCGATCAAAGATTCTTCCTTGCGGAGAATATCCGGCCGGCGCTCCCTGGGAAACGCGATGAGACAGATCGCTGCTTGCGACAAGAGATATGACCTTCGAAGAACTCTGCAGGACTTTTCCGAGAACTTCCCCGAAACGGATATGGTAATCGAGCGGGAGCATTGAAAAGGACATATGGATCAATTTCGGATTGTACGCCGCGTCTTTTTCGCTGATCAAATAGTGAAGCGGAACAAGCGCTCCTCGATCAAGTTCGAGTTCGCGCACCAGGCCGACCGGCAAATTCGACTCCCTGGAAAGTTTCACGATTTCATCGACAAGTTCGCGATCGTTTTCGAAAACAAATCTTCGCTGATCGCCGAATGATCCCAGGTCGCCGCGGAGCGTCGGGGAATAGTTGATCATGAACTTGTCATATTGCACCGGACCGTGCGGAGAAATTATCACGATCGTATCCGCCTTCACTGCACGGAATTTTTCCCCGATCTGTTTCATCGCATTCGCTGTTTTGCGCACCAAATTCAAATTACTTTTCCCTATGGAGGGAATTATCAAAGTGGGATGAGGAGCGATGGCCGCGAATCGAATCATAAGCTTGAAATGATTGCCTAAACTTTGAATCTTTGATAGAATTTTAGCATAGAATGGATACTTTATAAAGAAAATCAATGATGAGTAAAATGGAAAAAAGAGAAAATACGGATACAAACAAAGTTATTGATATGCAGAAAAAGCGAGCGGAGCAGGAAATGTTCAAGCGGATCCGAAAATCACTTGATAAGGAAAAAGAACCAGGTGTTGATGAAATATTGCAGGCCGTCGAAAAAGATGATCCGAGTTATTTGAGACGTGTAAAATAATAATATAGATCAGAAAGTATGTACGAAAACCTCAAAAAGCAGGACCCGGCGATTTACAAAGCCATTGTGGCTGAAACAAAAAGGCAGGAGGATGGACTCGAACTTATCCCTTCGGAAATTGCGGCTTCAGCGGCCGTCATCGAGGCTCTGGGATCAGTTTTGACCAACAAGTACAGCGAGGGATATCCCCGGAAAAGGTACTACGGGGGACAGGAAAATATCGATACTATCGAGGAAATCGCGCAGGAGCGGGCCAAAAAGCTCTTTGGCGTGCCCTATGTCAATGTTCAGCCATATTCAGGCAGTCCGGCCAATTTGGCCGTCTATGTGGCTGTATGCAATCCAGGCGAAGTTGTGATGGGTCAAAACCTTCCCGATGGAGGACATCTCACTCACGGATGGAAAGCCAGCGCAACGAGTATGTTTTACAAAACGATTGGGTATCAAGTGGATGCGAATGGCTATTTGGATCTCAAAGAAGTTGAAAAACTGGCAATCAAGCACAAGCCAAAATTAATCTGGGTCGGAGCCACAGCCTATGTCCGTGAATTTCCTTTCGAAAAAATGGCCAAAATCGCAGACAAAGTAGGCGCCTATCTTGCGGCAGACATCGCGCATATTGCAGGCCTTGTGATCGCCGGAGCGCACAAAAGCCCCGCAAAGTACGCGCACATTATTACGACGACAACTCACAAAACTTTGCGCGGACCGCGGGGCGGCATGATTATGGTCACGCAAAAAGGGCTCAAAAAGGATCCCAACCTTGCCAAAAAAATTGATCAGGCGATCTTTCCGCGCCTGCAGGGCGGACCGCACGACCATCAAACCGCCGCGATCGCAGTCGCTCTTGGCGAGGCAATGAAACCCTCGTTCAAAACTTATGGGCATCAAGTAGTGAAAAATGCAAAGGCGCTCGCGAAGGATTTGCTGGAAAAAGGCATAGAACTCGTATCAAGCGGAACGGACAATCATATGATACTCATCAAATGCGGGAAAGGCAGAGGAGTGTTCCTGCAGAACGCGCTTGATGCCGCCGGCATCACGCTCAACAAAAATACCATTCCAAAAGATCCGTCTTCGCCGTTCTATCCCAGCGGGGTTCGTCTCGGAACGCCTTTTGTCACCGTTCGCGGAATGAAAGAGAAGGAAATGAAAAAAATCGCGAATTGGATCGCACAAGTGATGAAAGAGATAAAAGATTTTGACTTCCCATCCGACAAGAAAAAGATAAAACCGACATTGATCAAATTCAGAAAATTCGTTGCAGGCAGCAAGAACCTAAAAAGGATAAAAGGCGAAGTAAAAAAGCTTTGCGCGAAATTTCCGCTATACAAACATTTGAAATAATGAAAATACTCGACGGCGCCAAGCTTGCCAACAAGATCATACTTCAACTGAAGAAAAAAGTTGCCACCATGAAACGCAGGCCTGTTTTGGCGATGATCTTGGTTGGCGATGATCCGGCCTCGGCTATTTATGTCAGGCGAAAAGGCGTTTTTTGCGAGCAAGCGGGGATTGGATCAAAAATTTTCACGTTTCCCGCAAAAACTTCCGAAAAAAAGCTTCTGGATATCATTGGCACTCTCAATCGAAACAAAAATATTTCGGCGATAATGGTTCAGCTGCCGCTCCCGAAACATATCAATAAAAACAAAATTATTGAGAGTATTGACCAGCGAAAAGATGCCGATTGCCTCCATCCGCTCAATTTCGGACGATTCGTTCAAGAAGGAGAAGCGTATTCCATTGCCGCCCCGGCCACACCGCTTGGAATTGTCAAACTGCTTGAAGAATACAAAATTCCTATCGCCGGAAAAAATGCCGTTGTTGTCGGACGCTCAAACATCGTCGGGAAGCCGATGGCGCAATTTCTCCTCAACCGAGACGCGACCGTCACCATTTGCCATCACCATACAAAAAATCTGAAAAGCTATACTGAAGAGGCCGATATTCTGGTCGTCGCTGTGGGAAAAATGAATCTGATAAAAGCCGATATGGTGAAAAAAGGAGCAGTTGTGATTGATGTGGGCGTGAACCGCGGCGAGAACAAAAAAATCCACGGCGATGTGGATTTTGCGTCAGTTTCCAAAAAAGCCTCTTTCATCACCCCCGTCCCCGGCGGAGTGGGTCCGGTGACGATCGCAATGCTGCTCTGGAATACGGTGAAGTTGGCCGAAGGATAAGCACAAATATTTCAAAAAGCTCCCCAAGGGGAGTTTTTTTTATTTCTACAAGGCTTCTTCTTCCACATCGGCTGCAGTTTTCAACTTCTTTTTTGCGAGAAGCTGCTTCAAAATATCAAGATCAGACGCGCCGAATTCTTTGAAAACAAAAAGAGTAGTCACATAAATCGCAAACAAGATAGCCGACCAGAGAAGGAAAATATATTTCCCTTCCGGAAAAAACGCCGAGGCAAAATACATGAGCGCTGAAGCGAGCAATATTTTCATGAAACTGGAAAATTTGAACAAGTATCCAAAAAACTTATACGAATACGCAAGCACCAGCACCATTGCCACGAAAGAAGTGATCGAAGTGGCCACTGCCGCGCCAGTGAGGCCGTATTTGTGGATGAAAAAATAGCTAAGGAAAATGTTTGTCGCGAGCCCCGCAAAGGCAATATACATCGGCGCCTTCACTTTCCCCGCGCCGTTCAGAGCAAAAGCCATGACATAAAAGATTGTGAGAAAAGTCACTCCCGCCATCAAGATCGACATCGGACCGGCCGCCGCCAAAAATTTGTTGCCATAGAATATTTGCAAAACAGGCCGGGAATATACGGCCATCAAAATCGCAATTGGCAAAAGAAACATCACCATGAGACGCAAAGATTGTCCAATCAGTTTTTTTGTTTCGGCGTGATTGTTGCTCGAAGTCGATTTGGATACCGCGGGAAGCATGATGATCGTGAGCGCATAGAACAAAAAATAGGGAATGCGCCCGACCGTGATGGCGCCGTTGTAGATTCCGGTCAGATAGTCATTTTGCAAGATTCCCTTCACGAGATAGAGGTCAATCGTGATCAAAAATTCATATGCAATGAGAAAAAGAGTCATTGGCCAGGCATATTGCAAAAGCTTTCGCCAGTCAAAAAATCCTTCGGGCTTCACTTTTTTGAACTTGTCGAGCGCGCTGGCTTCAAAGTATATCGAGAGAGGTGCAAGTATATATCCAATAATCGCTCCCTCAAGCGCATATCCTCTTGACTTCAATAGCAAAGCCAATCCCAAAATGAAAAGTAGGCGGGCAAATGAGCGCGAAGTTTTGAGCCAAGCCTGGGTTTTGAATTCGTGAAGACCGGTGTAGTAGTAGAAATAGAATGACGCGAGAGCAAAAGCGGGAATGACCAGGGTTGAAAGCTGGAAAAGGGGAGTGAGAGTCTTGTCGTGGAGAATGAAAGAGATCACCGGAGCGAGAAAGAAAAAAATAACAGTCACCGCGCCAATGAGGATGAACTGGATTTTTGCCGTTTGTCTTTTGATGATCGGAATGAGGCCAATCTTCGTGTCATATATTTCCCCCAAATATTTCGCCATTGCCGTCGGCACGCCCTGTCCAATGAGAACAACAATCATCGTCGTGAGAGTGACAACAATTCCATACCGCCCATACTGGGCCGGTCCCAAAATTCGTCCCATTCCAGAATGAATAACATAGGCCGAAAGATTGTAAATAATCTCGCTCAAAGTGACCCAGAAAAAAGATTTTACGAGGAATTTAGACATTGATTTTTGATCTTATTTCACTGAATATTTCGCTCTTGTCCTTTTCGCCATTCAAAACTATCATATCCCAGTCTTTTATTTTGTTAGAAAACAGTTTTTCCTTCGCCCGCAAATATTCCATTCCCTGATCCGGCTTTCTCTCGCGCTGCATGATAATTTCCGGTTTCACATTGATAAAAAAGGCAAAATTCGGTTTTGGAATGGATTTTTCAGCGCATAACTTGTTGTTTTTTCCCGAAAGAAAATTCATATTTACCACGCTGTCATAGAAATATCTGTCAGAGATTATATAGTCGACTTTTGTTTTCTTTAGTAATTTTCCAAACCTACAAATATCGATACCTAGAGCAATTTTCCGCAATTGAATCTGCAACCAATTGGCTCTTGTGATACTCTTGTCGCTCCCGGATTTTGTTTTTTTTCGATTAGCTATCGAAAACTCCACCGCGTGGAAATAGAAAAAAGCCTTATCTCGCGATTTGAGATAATCTTTCAGAAGTTCAATTTGTGTCGATTTCCCCGAGCCATCAAGGCCGGAAATTGTGATTAGTTTCAATTTTTTAGTACATTAAGACTGCAACGGGTTCCATCTTTGCCACCGGTTTTACGATCTTGTTTTCTTCCATTCCCGCAATCACTTCTTCCACATCCTTATAATATCCCGAATCCTGAAAAACCACACCCTTTGATTTCGCGTTGTAGAGTTTCACCTTCTTTTCTTTCATTTTTTCAAACAGCTCCTCTTTCGATCCGGCCTTGCCTGTTTCCGGATTTTTGCGGCGTCCGGTGCCGTGTCCGGCGGAAAAAAATGTTGATTCATTTTCATTCGTGCCGACGCCCAAATACATCGGCGTACACATCGAGGAGGGAATAAAAACCGGTTCCCCGGCGGTTGCCCGGACGGCGCCATTGCGATGCACCCAAACATCATGGCCA
>JBAZRT010000005.1:0-32062 GCA_041662765.1 Parcubacteria group bacterium | reverse complement strand
ATCCGCTCGCGGTCGGGATTCTTCTGGCACGGATCGGGGCGAACGATGACACAGTTTGCGCCGGGATATTGCACGACACCATTGAAGACAGCGTTCCGGAAAAGAAAGTCTCTTTTGAAATGTTGGAAGAGCGCTTTGGCAAAGCGGTGGCGCAAATTGTTTTGGATGTCACAGAAACCGACAAGTCGCTGCCTTGGGAGGAGAGAAAGAAGCGGGCCGCCCGGCATGTTGAAACATTTTCCCATGATTCTCTTTTGGTGAAATCGGCCGATGTGATCAATAATCTGACAGAAATTCTTGATGACTACGCGAGATATGGCGACAATGTTTTTTCCAGCTTCAGCGCACCGAAAGAAAAGAATTTTGAATACAAATTGAAGGTCATCGCGGCCATTCTCAAGCGCTGGCCGGAAAACCCGTTCACAAAAGAACTCCAAGAATTGGAAAAAAGAATAAAGTCTGTTTGAAAAATAATCTCAAATTCCGGCGGGGGAAATATCTCATATGAAAAAAGTCACCTTCATCACCGGAAATCAGGGCAAGGCCGATTATCTTGCGAAATACCTTGGTTTTCCAGTCGATCACCGAAAAATAGATCTCGATGAAATCCAATCGCTTGATCTCAGAAAAATTGTCGAGCACAAAGTCCGGCAAGCTTTTGAGATGATCCGCAGGCCGGTCATTGTGGAAGATGTTTCCTTGGAGTTTTGCGCTCTTGGGAAACTTCCGGGGCCGTTCATCAAATTTTTTGTGGAAAATATGCCGTTCCAGACGCTCTGCTCTTTGATTGATGGAAAATCAAGAAAAGCGGTGGCTCGATGTGTTTTTGGATATTTTGACGGAAAGACTCTGAAACTTTTTGAGGGAAAGCTCGACGGCAAGATTGCCTAAATCCCTGCGGGGAAGGGAATTAAAAATACAATTTCAAAATTTATGCCAAAGAAACTCATCCAACAATCTTTTCTTCTTGCCTTGGGCGAGGGCATCTACATATCTTTGGTCGCGCTCCTCATGTTCAGTGTCGAGAAACTGTTCGGCTCCAAGCCCGATCCAGTCATCATCGCTCCAATCGCCTTCCTGTTGCTCTTCGTCATCTCCGCTTCAATTTCGGGAGCTTTGATTTTGGGGAAGCCAGTGATGCTGTATATGGACGGCAAAAAGAAAGATGCGCTTCAACTTTTTGGGTTCACTTTAGCCTGGCTGCTATTGTTCCTGATTGTTGCGTTTATCATTGTGGCGGTTAGGCAATAAAAATTGGAAAAACGGCAATTGCGTATTTAATTACATATTTCCGGCGGGGGAAATAATAAATAACAATTTATAACAAAACCTATGAAAACTCTTATCACTTTCTATTCCCGTACGGGAACGACCAAAAAAGTAGGGGATATGATCGCTCAAAAAATCGGCGCAGATGTGGAAGAGATCAAAGACACTGTCAACCGAAAAGGCGCAATGGGATATATCCGCAGCGGGCGCGATGCCATGAAAAAGAATTTGACCAATCTCGAGCCGTTTGGGCGCAATACGGCCGAATATGATCTGGTCGTCATTGGAACGCCGATTTGGGGCTGGAACGTGTCCGCGCCAGTGCGAACTTTTCTCACCGAGCAGAAGGACAATTTGAAAAAAGTCGCTTTCTTTTGCACGATGGGCGGCTCCGGCGACAAGCAGGCTTTTGCGGAAATGGAAAAGATCATCGGCCAAAAACCCGAAGCGACTTTGGCTCTTCGCACGGTCGACGTGGTGAAAGACAACACTTCCGAAGCGCTGGCAAAATTCTTGGAAGAGCTGAGCCGCGCCTGAATTCTGGCGGGGGAAATTATAATATTAACTTTGATTCAGTTGAAACCAAGAGCAACTCAAAATGGCTAGTATGAAAAAAGTCACATTCATCACCGGAAATCAGGGCAAGGCCGATTATCTTGCGAAATACCTTGGTTTTCCAGTCGATCACCGAAAAATATATCTCGATGAACTCCAATCGCTTGATCTCAGGAAAATTGTCGAACACAAAGTCCGGCAGGCTTTTGCGATGATCCGCAGGCCGGTCATTGTGGAGGATGTTTCCTTGGAGTTTTGCGCTCTTGGGAAACTTCCAGGGCCGTTCATCAAATTTTTTGTGGAAAATATGCCGTTCCAAACCATCTGTTCTTTGGTTGATGGAAAATCAAGAAAGGCGGTGGCCCGGTGTGTTTTTGGATATTTTGACGGAAAAAATCTGAAACTTTTTGAGGGAAAGCTCGACGGCAAGATTGCCAAAAAACCGGCTGGGAAGAACGGATATGGCTGGGACCGGATTTTCATTCCGGAGGGATATTCCGTGACGCGGGCAGAGCTCGGAGAAGCGGACGACCGGAAAACATACCTCAAGGCAAAGCCTTTCGCCAAATTGAAAAAATTTCTCTTGGCTCGAGAGAAATGAACAATATTCATATGAGAGAAATTCAAAGAACAATCGTTTCCGCTCTGCTTTTCAGCCAGGATGGCAAGCTTCTCATGGGAAAAAAGGATCCGGCCAAGGGCGGCGTGTATCCTGATTGCTGGCATATCCCCGGCGGAGGAATAGACGAGGGAGAAACATTCGAAGAGGCCCTGCAAAGAGAAGTCCAAGAAGAAGTCGGCATCGACATTTCTCCATATAGTCCCGTTCTGATTCCGGAAAAGGGGAGCGGCGCGGCGGAAAAAACATTACCCACTGGCGAAACAGTTTTGTGCCGGATGGAATTCAATATATTCAGAGTTGATATCAACGATAAACTTGCAAGTGAGATTGAAATAACTCTTAGCGATGACTTGGCAGAAATTCGGTGGTTTGGCCCAGAAGAATTGCCCGAAGTGAAACAAATTCCAGGCGGAAAAGAATATTTTCAAAAAATAGGCCTGATTCCAAAGGATCGGTAAATCATTTTCAAAAATATGAGCTACAAAGGTGTCATCATCGAAGAGAGCTTGGAAAACAAAGATATTCTGAAAAATATCAAAATTTTGAATACGGAAATCGAGAAGGTCACAAAAACACATGAGACTCCCTGGCTTCCCCAATGGACGAAACACACCGTTGAGATTTCGGAAAAAGACGCTGCGGAAGTTGCCAAAAAAATCAGCCATTCGCTTGATCGCACCCACGGCGGTTCATGGTACGCCGATTTCAAAAACGATACACACCACTACATTATTTTTCGCGACAAAGTTTTTCACGTGAACCGGAAAAGCAAAGAAGAATATGATGAAGCAGAACAATATGGGCTATCTCTTGGAATACCAGCGGATCAGTTGATCAATTTTGAGGGGGAATACAAGGATGCAATTTGAAAACCCCATCACTCAAACACAGGCGGGGAAAAAGGCAGGCGGATGACAGTGTTTTCTCAATTTTTCGTATTAAAAGATAATGGGGTCACAGAAAGGCCTATGGATATCTGCAAAAAACAGATAGCCGCATGGCCGTTTAGGGGTATTTCAGGGGGTACCTATAAACCTGACCCCTCCATTTGGGCTCAAAGAAGATGCTTTCTGATATGATATCTGGGGCAACCCAGAGGCAGGCTCCCCCTGGCCATATCAGACTCTTCCTTGAGCCCTTCCTTTTTTCAGAGTTCAACATCGAGCTTGGGACAAAATACGTCGGAAACTTTTCCAGGTCGAAAGAGCTGGTTTTTGTTTATATTTGGGGTATAATTGAGAGAGAAGGAAAAATAAATATTAAAATACGATCAATGCCAAAGAAAAAAACAAAAGGATGGAGCCTCAAAAAAATAATCTATGTTCTTCTGGCGATATCCCTCGGCAAGCTGTTGGGATTTCTGGCCTTTGAACTCTTGACGTTGAAATTTGTGAAGATACTTGAGAGGCGGGGGTTCCCGGTGGAGTTCAATCAAATTTTCTGGTTCGTATATAGCCCCCTCCCGGCCCATTTATATTGGACGCTCATCTATGCCGGAGTGATCGGAGGATTTTTTCTGGGCCTTCGCTGGTGGCAAATTGTCTATGTTGAGCATCGCCATTGGAAAAAATGGTAGAAAAGCAGGGGAAAGAAAAAGGCCGAATGGATCTGGTTGAAAAATATTTCAAAGAATAACCTTTCCTATTTTTATAATATGCAGTATCCTTTGAAAAATTGGGAACAGATCAAACGGGGGTATAGGTTCGGCGAGAAAACTTTCTATTCCGCGAATCATCTCGGCACAGACTATATCGTGCCAAAAGGCACGCCCGTCTTTGCTCCATGCAAATGCAAAATAGTGAAAGCCGGCATTTTTCCGCAGGGAGGAAAAACGATCCACGCGGAGTTCGCGTCGAAGGAATTCGGAAAATTGGTGATGCGCTGTATGCATCTTGAAAAAATGTCTCCTGCAGGCAAATACAAAGAAGGGGATACATTGGGTCTCACCGGCAACACCGGGGAGCTGACAAAGGGTCCGCATCTCCACATTGATCTCAGCCGCGGCAGCGTGAATCTGAAAGATCTCAAAAATTTCCTCGACCCGGACAAATTTTTTTCCAGTGTTGAGAAAATGTATTTTACATATATCCTTGAATGCGCCGACAAAACTTTGTACACCGGGATCACCACGGATCTCGCGCGAAGAGTCGCCGAACACGGCGGCAAAAAGCTCGGCTCGAAATATACCTTGGCTCGCCAACCGGTCAAACTGGTATATTCACAAAAGTTCAAAGATCGATCTTCTGCCTCCAAAGAAGAAGCTCGGATCAAAAAGATGAAAAAATCTGAAAAATTGAAGCTGATCAATTCCTCTCAATATTCTATGCCAGGAAAATAGAAAAATCGACGGGAGTCAACCGACTTATCCGCACAAGGCGCTTGCAGTGATGCAGGCGCTTTTCTTTTTGCCATTTCAAGCTTTATTTAGAAAAATAGAAAGCATACCCAGACAGCTTTTTGTCCTGTATAATAAAGATATCCAACAATTGCTCAAATAGAGAGCTCTGGTGGAAATGGATCGAAAGTGCAAAAAATGCTTCGCAGAGCACGGATTGAAGTAGCTATGAAAATTTCCAAAAAACAATTTGAGAAATGGGTGACTGAAGCCGTGGACAGCGTACCGGAAAAATTTCAAGATAGGATCCACAATCTGGCCTTTTTTGTCGAGAATCGTCCAACCAGAGAGCAGCTCAAAAAAGCGAGACTGCAAGGAAGAAAAGATGTCTTTCTTCTCGGACTCTATGAAGGCTATTATCAGTCAAAAAGGCTCAATGTCGGACCTGTTTTTCCGGACCGGATCACTATATTCAAAAAACCCATTGAAAGCCTCTCCCGGACGGAAGAAGAACTCAAAAATCAGATCTTCAAAACAGTGAGGCATGAGATCGCCCATCATTTCGGCTCCGACGAAAAGGGAGCGCAAAAGGCCGGCGGCTAGTTGCAACGCAAGACTTGCAAGAAAGCGCGACAGAGCCTAGTATTATATCATATGGCAAAACGAAAAATATATCTTGATTATGCATCCTCCACGCCCGTCGACCCGCGGGTTTTTGCTGTGATGAAGCCTTTCTTTTCGCAAAAATTCGGCAATCCGTCGTCACTGCATTCCTTCGGGAGAGAAGCGACTGAGGCCGTGGAAAAAGCGCGAGGCCAGGCAGCGGATTTTTTCGGATGCGAACCGGGAGAAATTGTTTTCACCTCGGGCGCAACAGAAAGCAACAATTTTGCCCTGAAAGGCGTGATTATTGCTCTTGTTTCGCACTTCAGCGAGAAAAAGATCAAACCGCATATCTTGACGACCACTTTCGAACATTCCTGCGTTCTCGCGTCGTGCAAAAAGCTTGAGGAGCAGGGGATGGCCGAAGTGACATATTTGCCCGTCGGAAAAGAAGGCGTGGTCAATATGAACGACGTGAAAAAATCGATCCGGAAAAATACAGCTCTGCTTTCCATCATGTACGCCAACAACGAGATTGGCACGATCCAGCCTGTGAAGGAGATCGGGAAGCTGATCGCCAAAGAGAACAAAAATCGCGAGACAAAAATTCTTTTCCATACCGACGCAGTGCAAGCAGTGAACTATCTCGACTGCCGTGTGAACAATTTGGGAGTGGACCTCCTCACCTCCTCGGCCCACAAAATATATGGTCCGAAAGGCGTCGGATTGCTTTTCATTCGAAAGAACACGCCCCTGAAAAGGATCCAGGACGGCGGAGGACACGAATTCGGCCTGCGCGCCGGAACGCTCAATGTCCCTGGAATCGTCGGCTTTGGAGCCGCTCTCGAGCTTGCAGAAAAAGAACGGGCGCGAAATCATAAGATCGTCGAAAAATTGCAAAGCCACGTGATCGCTCGCGTGCTGAAAGAGATCAAAGGCGCGCACCTCAACGGCTCGAAGATAAAAAGAATTCCCAACAACGCCAACTTTATCATCAAGGACGTGGAAGGCGAGGGAATGCTTCTGGGGCTCGACCTCTCCGGTATTGCCGTCTCGACAGGAAGCGCCTGCTCGTCAGGCGACCTTCGCCCGTCTCATGTTTTGCTCGCCATTGGCCTGGGCGAAGAAGAAAGCCATGGCAGCCTTCGCGTGACGCTTGGAAAATATACGACCAAGCAGGAAGCTGATCTTTTTGTTGATACGCTGAAAGTTGTTGTCGCAAGACTTCGAAAGATCGCAGGGAAATGATTCTGTTTATAATATAAATATATTTTATAAAAATATGTATTCAAAAAAAGTTCTCCAATATTTCATGAAACCGAAGAACCAAGGAAAAATGAAGGATCCGGATGGTGTCGGTATGGTCGGAAATCCGACTTGCGGCGACATCATGACGATGTATATCAAAGTCAAAAAAACAAAAGACAAAGAAATTATTTCCGACATCAAATTTGAAACCTTGGGCTGCGCCGCAGCGATCGCAACCTCGTCGATGGTCACGGAAATGGCTAAGGGAAAAAGTTTGGACGACGCTTTCAAAATTTCGCGCCAGAGCGTCGCTGATGAGCTTGAAGGCCTCCCGCCTGCCAAGATGCATTGCTCAAACCTCGCAGAAGGCGCTCTGAAGCGGGCAATCGATGATTATAGGTCTAAAGCTGGGGGATCCAAGGCAAAGGCGCCGGAGAAGACCAAAAAAGCGAGCGCGGTCAAGAAAAAGAAAAAATAATTTTTTCCGTATATACGTGTCTCTGGACACAAGCAAGCCCCCGCTCTATCCCGCGGGGGCTTTTGTTTTGGAAAAAATAAGTTTTTTCTTTTATTCAATTTTTCCAATATTTTCGGGAGGGAAGTAGGGGTTGAGGTTGATATACCATGTCGCCCAATGTATAATTTACGACACTCTATATGTTTTTAGTATAAGTTTAAAGAGCTTATAACACTTTGAACGAATGGTGCTTTATCAACTCTTTATTGAAGTTATCCATATTTATTATTTCCCAGTTTTCTGGAAATTTGTTCTTCCTGTTCTCTCTCCAGCATGACAACTTCTCTTGATTAATGTCTTGACCGAAATAAATAAAATGCTGTTGGATAACGATTATATTGTTCGTAAAATTTTTCAAAACCAACTTTAACTTTTTCTAATGTCCATTCTTCTTTAAACATTTCAATAAATTTTCAATGATGATAGATGATCATCTGATCGACCGTCGTACCGCTGCCGTACAAAGCACCGACATACGCCCGTGTCGAGCTGAGGAATATGTTCGCTCCCCAATATGGATCATGAACGACATAATCCCCGTTTTTGTCCTTGTCGTGAATGACCACATAGTGCCCCGCTCCCCTCTTTGTGGATTTCACAAAAACGATAACCGGATTTTTGTTTTTTATTTCCTGATCAATAACATCCCAATCAATATTTCCATGCGCGTTTGAAGAAACAAGATTGATGCCATTCCATGCTTTCGGCCAGACGATGAGATCATGTGAAAAGATCGGCTGCTTGGCAAGCGTTCCCGGATTGATATTCGCGCCGTGATAGTTGAAGACCATTGCCACCGCAGTCACCGCGCAACCATAGCTTTTCATCAAGGTATTCGAATACCCGATTCCTTGGTCACCCCAGCGGGAATCACGCTGATTGAAATACCAGCTTGTGGAAGCAAGTCCGCTCTTCGGTTTTTTGAGTGTCGCTTCAACCGCCGCGAGATCGGAGCTTTTCTGCTGGCTCAACTCATCGATATCGCCCAAAAGACCCTGCTTTTGCTCTTCAACGCGCTGAAGAAGCTGTTGGTATTTTTGCTCCTCTCCGTTCGTATCGGCCAGCAACTGCTCCTTTGACGCTTGCTCCCCGTCGAGCGCTACTTTCTTCAAGGCTATGTTCCCTCTTTGTTCTTTTTGCTGTTCGTTTGTCGCTTCAAGCTGTTTTTTGGCGCCTTCCAGGGTATTTTTCGCATCTGTGATGGAACTCAAAACTTCATCAACTTTTGATCCTGTTTGGGATATATATTCCGTTTGATTCATGAATTCGGAAAAGCTCGAGTTTTTGAGAAGCATCTCCGCAAGGGTGTCCTGATCGTTTTCATAATAGGCCTGAAGCAGCTGTCCCAAAACAATTTTTTGCCCTTCGATATCTTTTTTCTTCGTCACAATTTGCGTTGAAAGCGAACCAATATCCTGCTCAGTGGAATCAATTTTCTTTTGGATTTCCGCCACGTCGCGCTCAAGCGAAGATATTTGCCCCTCCATCAGCTTTATCTGGTTTCCAAGCGTCTGGGCCTTGTTTTGGTTCAGCTCGATCATCTGGCGATAGTTTTCCGCTTTCTGTTCAAGATCTTGGATCTGTTGCTGCTTGTCCTGGATCACCTCCTGATCGGCCGCATTTGTGGTCGCAGCACTGGTTGCGCCACTACTGCTTGGGACATTTTGAGCAAAGACACTGTTTTTGGTACAATACGACGATGCTATGATCAGGACAATATAAAGAATGGACGTCGCATAACGGCACTTGAGTTTGAAGTTTGAAGTTTGAAGTTTGAAGTTTTTTATATTCACCAATTTAAATTTTTGCTAATTTTATAGCCCAGTTGATTCTCTTTGTGCTTTCTTCTTTCCCAATCACCCACGCCACTTCCCATGGCGACGGACTTTTTTCTTTTCCGGTCAAGGAGACGCGCAAAGGCCAAAGCATCTCTCCCCTATTCTTCGGATCGGCTGCCTCCATCAATTTGTCTTTTATATTATTGAGTTCCCAATTTTTTTCTTCGATGCCGGAAAATATTTCCAAAGATCTCGCGAGAGAATTCTGCAAATCCTCATCGCTCATGTCCTTCCATTTCAATATTTTTGCGTCCATTTCCGGAGAGTCAAAATAAAATTCGGTATTCTCCGCAATATCCGAAAGTTTCTTCATCCTCTCTCTTTCGACGCTGACAATTTTTTCAAGATAGCCATCGGAAAGTTTGTCTTTATACTTTTCCAGATACGGCCGGCAGAGGTCAGCCAGTTCCTTGATATTTTTTTCGCGGATATAAAGGCCGTTCATCCAATCCAGTTTTTCGAGGTCAAATATCGCACCGGCCTTGTTGAGCTTTGCCACATCAAATTCTTCCGCAAGCGCGTCGAGAGAAAATATTTCCTGCTCCGTTTTCGGATTCCATCCAAGAAGCGCGATGAAATTCACAACCGCTTCCGGAAGATATCCTTTCTTTTGAAAATCCTCAACGCTTACATCCCCGTCGCGTTTGGACAATTTCTTCTTTGTATCTTTGTTGAGGATTGTCGAGAGGTGGCCGTACTGCGGCGGATCCCATCCAAAAGACTCGAACAGAAGAATGTGTTTTGGCGTGCTTGGCAGCCACTCTTCCGCACGAAGAACAAGACTGGTTTCCATCAGATGATCGTCAACGACATGCGCCAGATGATAGGTCGGGTAGCCGTCGGATTTCAAAAGGACATAGTCGTCCAAATTTTTGTTCACAAACTTCATTTTCCCGCGCACCGCGTCTTCGAACTGTGTCTCCCCTGTTTCGGGAATATCAAAACGAATCACATATTTTTCGCCGTTTTTTATTTTTTCATCAACTTCTTCGGAGGAATATGTCTTGAGACAGAGCTTGTCATAGGCCGGCGCCAACTTCGCTTTTTCCTGCACCGCACGCAAAGAATCAAGCCGTTCCGGTGTGCAGAAACAATAGTAGGCTTTCCCCTCTTTCACCAGCTGATGAGCGTATTTTTGGTATATTCCGACCCTTTTTGATTGAATATACGGCCCATATTCGCCTTTTTCTGTCACATTTCCCTTTTCATCGACAAAAACACCCTCGCCGTGCATAATGCCGGCCCATTTCAGCGATTCGATCAATTTTTCAATCGCTCCCGGCACAAATCTTTTTTGATCCGTATCTTCAATGCGCAAAAAATATTCGCCTTTTGTTTTTTTGGCATAGAGAAAATTGTAGAGCGCCGTTCGAAGGCCTCCAATGTGCAAATATCCGGTTGGACTGGGCGCAAACCGCACCCTGTTTTTTGAATTCATATTATTCTTCCGACTTAGGAACAAAATATTCTTTGCAAAGCGAGCGCGTTTCACTGTCCGTGATCAAATCGCAAGCTTTCGGGTCATATTTATCCTGGGAATAATTATATAAACAGACATCTCTCCCCGAAACTGTCCGGCCCGTTGAGATAAAATTGGGATACTTTATATATGCCCAATTGCAGGTGGAAGGCGGAAGAACTTTGTCTATGAGAGAGGAATTTTTGACCGAGAAAAAAGAATTGCGAAGATAGAAAAGGGCAAAGATCACCACGGCCGAAAGAAACAATCCCCGCAAAATGAAGAAAGCTTTTTCGTTGTTGAAAAGTATCCACTGCGGCAAAAATCCCGTTCGGGCATAGCTATTGACGACCAAAAACGCCGTACCAAACAGAAAAAAGAAGATCGAGAAAAGAATCAGCGACAGAAGGTCCGCCATGAAAGAAATTTTCGTGATCAGCGTTCCGAAAAAATATTGGCTCAGGGGCGCATAGAAAAAACGGAAAAATACGATGTACGAAAGAAGGGATGCGCTCACAAATCTTTCAATCTTTGAAAAGGCGTCTTCCTCGTATTGCTGGCTGGAAACCAGCATCCCAAGGAAAAAAAATGCTAGTACGGCAAAAGCAAGATATGCCAAAGACGGACTCCAGCTGATTTGCGCGACTTCCCAGACCAGGGCAGCGGCAATCACGATCGAAACGGCAAAGGTTATCAATCTTTTGTTCATTGATTTTTCGGTTATTTTTTTCTCGCAAGAACAAGCATCGGAAAAACTACCACCGCGTTCCAAATCCTCCGGATTCTTTTTGGCTCTTGGATCATCCGCCAAAGCCATTCAAAGCCAAGCCCTCGCAAAAAACTCGGTGCGCGAGCGATCTTCCCCGTGAGAAAATCAAAAGCACCCCCTACTCCGATAAGGATCTTCGCGCTCGGAAATTTTTCGCGATTTTCGAATATGAATTTTTCCTGCTGTGGTGCGCCGAAATTGACGAAAATTATTTCGGCTTCTTTCATTATACCATCTTTGAAGAAGTCTTGGCTACTCGAAAAATATTCGGATTTTACTGACAATTCAGGATATTTCCCCCGAATTGCCCGCTCGATCTCGTCCGGCTTGCTCAAACTGTTTTCAGCCGCGATCACCAAAATCCGTAAATTCTTTTTTTTCGCATTCAAAAGCAAAAAATCAGCCACGTCCACGCCCGTGAACCTGGCTTTTATTCGCTTTCCCTTCAAAAAACCGGCCAATCGCAGACCGAATCCGTCGCAAATGTTCAAGTCCGCACCGTTCAAAATTTTTTTGTACTTTTCGTCCCGATGCGCCTTGAGGACAATCTCCGGATTGAGAGTCACAACGAATTTTTGCCCGGAACTATTTTCAAGAAAATTTAAAATATTTTCTTTTGTTTCGCGAACGGAAAAATTGTCGATTCCAACGCCAAGAATTGTGATATTATTTTTCATAAAATCCCTCTCCAGCTCTCCCTTTATCAAAGGAAGAGAGATTTTTATTTCACCTCAACCTGATATATTCTCGCCGTGTCGCTCTTCTTGTCGGAATGAATTTCAGAATTGTCCGCCGCGTACACGCCAAAGGTGATGTCATTTTCGCCGGGTTTCGTGACCATGAGGTCCGCGCTGATCTCTTGCTTCGCTCCGATTTGGGTGATGTATTTGCTATAGATTTCCGCGCCGTTGAAATATACTTTGATCAGCATAGGCTTGTCCAGCTTCAGATTGAAGTTCAAACGGCTTTTTTGAGCTCCGCCCGACATATTGATCAGCTTCAAGCCGGCTCCGTTTTCCGCCCATCGCTGCAATCCGTTTTTCGACTTACTTTTCCCCACCCAATGCGTATTGGCGGTATCCATTGAAAGAAACATCTTCCCGGGCACTTTGGATTGATCGACTTTGCAGGCATAAAGAAAATTGTCTTCGTATTCTTCAGAACATTTTATCACGCTTGCAATGAAAGCTTTTGCCGGATACAGCATATTGGGATCCTTCGTTGGATCTCTTTTGAGGCCTTCTTTGTCGAGGATAATGTAGCGAATGTTGTAATAATTCAGTATTTCATTTGAAATATCGTAATAGGAACTTTTCATGATGTCAGCGTCATTGCCGTTGTCTCCGCTCGGAACCGCATAGAGCAGCGTACGGATGATCGGCGTGCTTTCTTGAAATTGAAAAGCGCTGTCATTGACTCTTGCAAAATCATATCCATTGATCGTATTCTTTCGATGAATGCTTTTCCAAACCAAATCTCGCGAAGCAAAGCCATAGCTGGTGTTGCCCGGGACTTCCAATACATTATATTCTTCCTTGTCCTGACCCAGCTTCTCATAGAAAGAAGAATGAACCAATGAATCCGTTTTGAACGGAACGGCAAGAAATTCAAGAATGACAACCAGACCGACAAAAGAATACAGGATCTTTGATCTTTTGTTCAACAGCCAGCCCAAATGCGCACCTTCATCATCTTTTGATCCACTTCCACTGTTTTGAGATTTGCCGCCCATAGGAAGCTTCGCTTCCGGCGAAAACTTTGAACCTTGAGATTTTTTTTGCAAAAAACTCTGCAAAAAGGCCGTTCCCCATGCCGCAAGAACCGAAAATCCAAGCATTGACCATATGAAAAACCTTCCAACAGTGCGGATGTTCTTATAGAAAGGCAGATACTGATAGATCAGCCAATACGGCATTTTGACGGGCGGCTTGAGAACGCCCTTGTAGTGCAAATATGGGCCAAGCGACAATACATAGAATCCAATTGCCACCGCCAGCCAGAAAAAAATGCCTTTTGTTGAGATATTTCTCTTTTT
The DNA here is from genome assembly GCA_041662765.1 of Parcubacteria group bacterium. Lineage (GTDB taxonomy): Bacteria > Patescibacteriota > Minisyncoccia > Moranbacterales > UBA11712 > JAPLXD01. Next base: position 18,812 of record JBAZRT010000005.1, on the reverse strand, counting down.
CAGATATCTTGTTCCAAATATCCCCAAAAGGGACAAAAGGAGCACTGAGTAGCCCGCATAAACCGAAAAATCGCTGTCCAAGTTGCGTTCAAACTGTTTTCTTATATCTTGAAAAGTTCCGGGCCAAAGAGAGTGGGAATTCGGCGGAATGAGCACGGAAAGCGAGTCGTTTGAATATTTCACCGCCGACTTGAGGCCGGCATCGAGGTAGTTGTTTCCCGAGCCCGCGATAGTGAAAAGCGAACGAAACATGAAGAAAAACAAAATCGACAAAACCAGAGCGCTCGTTCCGACATATATCCACAATTTCGGACGAAGGAATATTTTCGGCTGTACAATAAGCTTGTAAACGAGAAAAAACAAAATGAAAATCACCGAGAAGGCCAGCAATTGATGCTCCGTGAATCCGATCAGAAAAAAGAAAAATCCGGCCAAAACAAAATTCTTCAATCGCAGATCATCAAAATACTTGAAAAGATACAGGGCGAAAAAAGGAAGCCATTCCTGATGCATCGTTCCGACATTTGTGCTAAGCGCGTTGTGAATATGGAAAGGAGAAAAAGCAAAAATGATCCCTGCGATGAGCGAAGCCGGTTTGTTTTTGGTGAAATAAAGCGCGAGAAGATACGCGCCCAATCCCGAGAGGACAAAAGACGCAAAAAACAAAAGATTGTAGCCGATCACTCGGCCGAAGATCAACTGAAAATAGGCATACAAAGTTGTAATGCTGAGTTCAGATCTTTTGACGAGTTCGAGGGTTCCCTTGAAGATACCCTGATCCGAAAGCAAATTTGCTTTGTATCCCGCCACACCGACAACTTGCATCGTGTCTGATCCGGAACTCGGCACGGCTGAGAAAAAATGCCAAGCCGAGGGCCAGGTGAGAATGATGGTGAGTACGATAAAAAAAAGAATAACTCTAAATTTTTCGTTTTTGAAAATTGCCGTTATTTTATTCATTTGATTTCCAATTTTTGAAAATTTTATTCATATTTCCCTTTCCAATAATTCATTCTGATCCTCAAGAGATCCCAAATCATATTCACCGGATCGCGCAGCAGCCGGAGGGATTTTGAAGGAGGATTTTGAAGATGGATGGGAAGTTCTTTGACCTTGCAACCATGCTTGTTCGCAAGAAACATGACCTCCGCGTCGAAGGCAAACCTTTTCACCGTTATTTTTGGAAAAATATCCATCGCCGCTTTTCGCCGGAAAACCTTGAACCCGCACTGCGTGTCTTTCACTTTCCAATTGTTCGTGATCATCATTCGAATCATACGAAAGCCTTTTTCCATGACAGCGCGATGAAATTGCACAGGACGGATGATCTGGAGTCCCGGCACAAATCTGGATGCGATCACAATATCGTGTCCGTTTTTCAATTCCTCAATGAACTTTTCAAGCTCTTCAATGGGTATTCCAAGATCGGAATCCAAAAACATAACGACTTCGTTTTCTTCATTGCTCGCCAGCATTCCGTCCCGCACCGCCCCGCCTTTTCCCTCATTTTTCTTGTTGTCAATAACTTTCAACCCGATCTCCCTTTGGAGCGCAAAAAGCTCCTCGGCCGTATTGTCCCGGCTTCCATCGTTCACGGCAATCAGTTCATAGCGATCAAATCTTTTCCTGAGATAATCATCGATTCTCTTGATATTCTTGCAGATATTCTTCCCTTCATTGAAACAAGGAGTGACCACTGATATTTTGGTGCTTCTCATGAGTTCGATTTCAATATCACATTTCTTAATCTACTACACTTCTCTCATTTTTTCCAGAACCCGGCGCACCCAGTTCACTTTATGATGTCTTTCCAAAAAACCCGACTCGACTTTGCTTCTGTTTCTACTGGGAGTATGGCATTCCCGGAAATTTTGGGCTGCAACTTTTGAACCAACAATGCACCAAATTTGTTTTGCGACAGCACGTCAAAATCTTCCTTGTTTTTCAGATTTACTTTTTTGCTCCGCGCCAGCCCGAAAGCGTAAAAACATCCCCTCTGATCGTTTGTGGAAATTCCAATAGAGGACGCTTCGAATCCGTTGAGAGAAAGCAGATATTTGATCGGCGAGTTGTATTCCGCGCTCGTACTCACAAAAACAGACGGCTGCTTGCAGTCGTTTTTTATATACTGCACCGCTTTTTCAAGATGCCAAAACACAATTCCATCCCGCGCTTTGAGAACAATTGTTCTTTTTGGATAAGTCCCCTTTTTTTGGGAATCCTTAATCTCTTTGAACCACAAATATGTTCCTGCAAGGTTTCCCAAAAATATTATCGCGATGAAGGCGATCACAGACGCTTTCATGATTTTGCTGTTTTTTTCCCAAAAATATTTCGCTATAAGCCCGATGAAAACAAACGGCAAAGCCAAAAGAGGCAGAAAAAACCGCGGCCTGATCTGGTAAGCAATAGGAATATATATGAGAAAATACGCCGAGAACCACAAGATCGCGAGAAGCAGAAATTTTTTCTTGAGGCTGTTTTTTTCCGAGCGGAAAAGTTTGACCGCCAGAAACATCCCCGGAAGCATCACGGCCAGCCAAGCGATGGCCGACGTTGCAAGATCTCCCTTCTTACTGATCCAGCTTGTCGTGATCAAAAACCAATTTTGTCCCCAATACCGCACATTCCGGTTTATATTCTGCCAGAGAGTGTGATGCGACGGCTTGCTTTTGACAGCTTCAAAAAATGCGGCTGTGTTCTTTCCGTGAGTGACTGCTTCATTGAAAAAAACCGGGAGATATACGAGAAGAATGATAGCCAGAAAAAGCGCAATGCTTTTCCACCCCACGTATTTTTTCAATTCACGGCGATTGAGGAAAACAAACACCACTGTGACCACCGGTAAAGTCGCAAATGACAAAAAATGCAATTGCGTTGAAATCGTGAAAGAAAGACCGGCGATGACCATCCAACGCAATTTGTATTTTACTCTCTCGTCAAAAATACTGAGAAGCGCGTAAAAATACAGCAGATTGAAAAAAACAAGCGAATTTGGATTCCAGGCAAAACGGGAATACTGGATCCCCAGAAAACAAACAGCATACAGCGAGGCAAGAATCATCGACCAATCGCGAGAAAAATATTTCTTGAGGAAAAAATAAAAAAGCGGGATCGACAAGATAGCAAACAGCATATCGGGATATGCCAGAACCGCCGGGTGAGTGCTCTGGAACAAGAAGGCCGAAATATATTGGAAATAGTAGAAGGCCGGACCCAAATTGAGATGCGTTCCGCCCGCTTTCGGCCCAAGAAGCGGCAGCCATCCCGGGCCGTTTTGGAGCGCGTGGCTGATGAGAAGCGCGTCCCGCGCCTGGTCCATTTTGAAAAAAAGCCAGTCTTGAAAATGCCAAACACGCAAAAAAACAGCGAGCGCCACAATCGCCGCAAAAACAATGATTTTCCAGTTTTTTCTGAAAAAATCAGTCACAGTTTGAAATTTAGCCCTTTTCTTTTATTCTTTTATTGACTCGGTATATCTTCTCTGTTTCCGCCTTCAATGTCAATCAATCGGACAGCGCTTTTGAAAAACTGTAGCTTGCCGGTTTTTTGCCAAGCTGCGAAGCAGAAACGGAAACACTGCTTGCCGTTTTTTCAACAGTGATATCCGCAAAGCTGTTTTTGGCTTTTTCATCGGTTAAATTGTTGATTATCACATAATTTATCCCATTTCTTTCAGTGCTATAGTTCAATGCGGTATGGCCGCTGAAAACCGCGACGACATTGCCGTTTTTTTCGAGAGTACTGCGAAGTTCCGCCGCGTCATAGATGTTCGTGCGCCAATCGTTGTCTTCCGGTGTTGAAATTGGACTGTGATGGGTGAATACGATCACCGGAAAAACAGTATTCAGCTTTTCTTCAAGCCACTCCATTTCTTCATCGGACACCCTGCCGGTCACCCCATATTTGCTTTCTCCGGAATTTAGACTGTTCGTGTCAAGAGTTATTATCCTAATACCGTTTAAATCAGTCGCCGAATGGCTATAATCGATCCCCAGCGCTTGCTGAACCTGCGTTTTGGACAAATCGCTTAAATCGTGATTGCCAATGCAGTACAACTTGGGAGCATTCGCTTTTTTGAATGATTTGTTGATGGCTTTTATCTGTTTGACGGCCTTCTTTGAGCTTACATGCCGGTTCAATATATAGTCTCCCCCGCCCACAACCAAATCCGGAAGAAAAACTTTATTATAGTGCCTAACCGCGCTTTTCAGATAGCTTCCGGCCTTTTTGGGCAGCTTGTGGTCATATTTTTTTTGCGATCCGGATTCCCAATCCGTGACAAATCCGACCTTCAGGGTTTCGGCGCAAGCAAGCGAGAAAAACGCGAAGATTGCTATCAACACGACAAAACTTGCGGCAATCTTTGTTTTTGTTTTTTTCATATTTTTTTAGAAAGTCTTTGAAAATTTTACCCTGCATTCCCGAAACCATCTTTTTGTTTCAGCGCAATTCACTTTTTTGCTCTTCCGCGCAATGCGCCGCTTTCTCACAAGACTTGGAAAATTTGCGATGACGCTCCTCCATGCCCGCAAAATTTCTTTGGCGACCGCCCCCTTGCTTTGTCCGGGAAATTCCACGCCTTTTCTTCTTTTTTTCATTATAACCCGAAAAAGCAAAAAAATGTACCTCGCGGGCGTGAGAATGAAAAGAATGAGCACGAGTCGGCAAAGAGGATAGTTTTTGATTAGCGTGAAAAAGCGGTTTCGATTGAGATAATATGCCTTGAATCCGGAAATTCGGCCGGCTGTCGCGCTGTGGACGTGATACACGACCGCTTTCGGGCAGCAAAATGATTTGAATCCGGCCAGCCGCAATCGCCAGGCCAGATCGACATCTTCATAATAGGCAAAGTAGCTGTTGTCAAAATATTCTCCGTTTGACAGTTTGGTTTTTTCCAGGACTTTCCGGGAAAAAAGAGAGGCCGCGCCGTTCGCGCCAAAGATCTCCGCCTCGTCGTCATACTGTCCGCCGTCTTTTTCTCCATATCCCCTGTTCGTCGCCACGCCGTCCACGCTCAAAAGAATTCCCGCGCAATCAATCTTGCCCGGATCGAAAAAATTCAAAACTTTCGACTGGATCGATCCCGCGTCCGGATGCATCTTGGCGCAGCCAACCAATTCTTCGATGCATTTTTCATCAAGCTTGGTATCGTTGTTGAGAACAAAAACGTATTCAATATTTTCGTCTTCAAAGGCTTTTTTCATGCCGATATTATATCCTTTCGCAAATCCGGAATTTTTTTCCAGCCGGACAATTTCCGTTTCGGGATAATTTTCCCGCACAAAATCCCCCGAACCGTCCTCCGAACCGTTGTCCACAAAGACAATCTTGAAATGCTTTTCGCTCTGAGCGCGAAGCGAATCAAAGCAATCTTTCAGATATTTTTTTCCGTTCCAGTTGGCTATGATGACGGCTGTGCTGGTCATTGGCTTTGTTGATTTGTCTAATTAGGCGTATTTTTTTGCACAAGAAGCATTGAAAAGCTTCCAAAATCCTTGTATTGAAGAACCCGAATACTTTTGTCATTGAACATTTTTTCTTTTTTCTTCAAGCTCGCAACAAAGAAATATTGGCTCAACATTTGGGATTTTTTTTCTGCCAAGGACAGCTTGATATTCGATCTTCCCACAAGATATCTGATCGGTTTGTATCCCTTGAAGAGAAACTTTCCGTCTCCGCCGATGTACGCATCTTTTTCGCCATTGGAATTGTTGACAATAAATTGCGAAAAAATTTCCGCTTCTTTCAAAATCACCACGTTGACGCTTCCCCCTCCGGGATTGCCGTATTCCGCGAGCGCGGAAAAATATTTTTGAACAAAAAACAGATTCGAAAGAACGAGAGGCACAGCTATGATGAGCAGAAGAAGACTGCGCGGCATATTGAATTTTTCCCGAAAAAACCGGATCCAGAGTCCAAGCAAAACAAAAGGCAAAAAGATGAGCGGCAGATAGAACCTCATTGAAAGCTCAAAGGCGAACTTCAAAAATATGAGGTATGAAATTCCAGAAAATGCAAGCAATATGACCAAAAACGACTTTTGATCCTTCTCCTTTTCTTTGAAAAAATATCTGAAGCCAAGGATCGTCCCGCCCAAAACAAATACCAGGCCAAGAAAAAATACGGCTGTTTCCCTCGCATTGCGAGCCGGTTTGAAATCGCACGTGTCGGATATCTCATATCCTGAAACAATGTCCAAGTTTCCTTGGACCCAGCAACTCGCGCTCTGGACGACATTGCTCAGAACGGTTTTTTCCGCTTTTTGCTTGGTCTCCATCCCGCCAAAAAAAGCTTTCATGTTTTTCCCGCCTGTCTTTTGCTCACTGATCAATTGAGGAATATTGAGAAGGAGCGCCGCAGCCGCAACAACAAAAAAATATTTCAGCATTTTTTTGTCTTTGAATGAAAAATATCCAAAGATGATGATCGCAGTCGCCGGGAGAATAGCCAAAAGGGTGGTGTGAAGCTGAACGGCGATCCCGAGCGCGACTCCGGCCGCGACAGCCCAGAAAAATTTTCGATTTTCTTTCTCAGAAACAATTTCATGAACCGCGTACAAAAACAAAATCGCCCAAAAAGGCGATGAATTCGGATTCCAGGCAAAACGCGCATAGCGAATGGCATAGGCCGACACGGCAAAGATCGCCGTCAGAACCAGAGATGCATATTTCTCAAAATATTTTCGCAGATATAAGAAAAGCAGCGGTATGCACAAAATTCCCGTGGCGAGATCCGGATAGGCCATCTTGTCCGGCGCATTGCCGAAAATTTTGGCCGCGGCCATTTCGAAATAGTAGAACATCGGACCCAGCCGGAATTGTGTCCCGCCGGCTTTCGGACCAAGCAAAATCAAAGGCGTCTTTCCATCAATTATGTCCGAAACAATTTGAGCGTCCCTCCCTTGATCGGCGTTGAAGCGCAGCCAATCATGGTGATGCCAAGTGCGCAAAAATATGCCGACGACAACTACGGCCAGAAAGACCCACCAAAATCCGGAAATATTTTTTATTTTATTCAAAAAACTTTTTTGCATAGCATCTGTCATTGCGATCCCACTTAGCGGGAGAAGCAATCTCGTGTTTTTTTATTGTATGGTTCGGGATTGCTTCGTCTCCGCCAGCTGGCGGATCCTCGCAATGACATCTCTAAGATAGCCGTAGTATTCCTCATTGTCGCTATTTCTGTTTGTGTATTCGCGCAAAACTTTTTCCCGCGCCTTTTGGCCCATCGAAGCTCTCAAATCTTTGTCCGAGATCAATTTTTCCAGCTTTTCTTTCCATTCTTCATCATCTCCCGCCACAAATCCGTCCACCCCATCCTCAATCGCCTCCTGAAATGTTTGGGTCGATGTGGCGACAGTCGGCACGCCCACGATTCCCGCTTCAATTAATTTGAGTTCCGATTTTGATTCGCAAAAGGGATTTCCGATCTCGAGCGGCGCGATGTTCACATCAACTCTCGCAATATTTTCGAGATGCTTTTCCCACGGTGAAAATGGATGTTTTTTCACCCGTTCGCCAAATTTTGCATATATATGGTCAATTTCAAGCGGACCAAAAAGATTGAGTTCAACATCAGGATATTTTTCAAGAATACCGACCAGCACTCTTTTCACGGTCTCAAAATCCTTGTCATGGCTTGCTGTTCCGGAAAAATATCCGATTTTGACCTTTTTCCCGTCCGGTTTTTTCTTTTTTTCAAAAATGTCATTCATTATTCGGACGTCATAATTCGACAACTTGTTTTTCGAAACGAAAACCCTTTTGCCGTATGCTTTCAACTTTTCCGCCAGATACATCGTCGTCGTGACGCAGGTCTTCACATACTCATCCTTGAGAATTTCACCGCCCACCCCGTTTTCATAGAGCATTTTTTCGAACCTGTTCATTTTTTTGAAATAGTCCATGTGTTCCAGGTATTTTGGGTCATGCACCAAGTCGTCAGTTTCGAAAATGATCTCTTTTTTCTGCGCCTTGATCCGATCGATCATTTTTTTCACCGCCGGAGTGAAGAGGACTCGGTGAAAAATGAATATCTGAAACTTGCCTGCATAGCGCGGCAGAAATGGATTGTCTTGCACGGTCACTGAGCAGTGAAAGCCGTGAATTTCCAGCTCTTCCGCCTGGCGCCAAGTTCTGTATCGCGCGCTGTCCCCAACTCCCCCGGTTATATACAAAACATCTCCCGACCCGACTTTTCCGAACATCGCAAAAAAAGCGCTGCCGACTCTTTTTCCGCCTTTGATGAGTCCCTCTCGTTTCAGGGTACTCAACGCCTTTCCTGCTTTGATCGCCAATGTTTTCATGTTATTTCATCAGCAGGCGGAAAACCGCCATCAATTTTTGAACTTCTTTCCCCTGACTGACGTTTTGCAAATTATACTCGATTTTTTCTTCGCCGCTTATTTTGGCCAATACCTCGCCCAGTTCGCCAAAAGACCCCATATAGTATCCTTTTTCCGCGAGACGGGAGCGGTTGAAAGAGTTGTCGAAGCAAACAATCGGCAAGCTTGCAGCCATCAAGTTGACCAGCTTTCCGCTCGCTTCCGAGCTGCCGCTTTTGGGATCGATCGCCGCATCCGCAAGAGCCATGAATGACGGCAATGAAAAATATTCCACTCTTCCGCAAAGATAGATCAAGTTTTCGAGATTGTTTTCTTTGACGTATTTCTTGTATTTCTCCTCGTCGCTTCCAAAACCGCCCACCAGCAATTTCCATTTTTCATTTTGGCCGGCAAGGCTTCCAAAAGCCTTGATGAGTTCGCCGACCCCCTTATTATCGCTCAAGCCCCCGATATATGCCAGCAGTTTTTTGTCCCCTTTCCAGCCTGATATTTTCTCGATTTTTTTCTGCTCTTCCTCGGCGAGTTCGGGAGAACTCTTGAAAAGATCCGGATCAATGCCGTCCTTCACAATGAAAGTCCTGTCTTTGCAGGGAAACATTTTTTCGATTTTTGGCAGCATATTTTCGCTGCTCAAAGCCAGCCAATCGCACCGCGTGATGAATATTTTGGAAAGCCAAACAAAGAGGCGGCGGGCGATATAATTTCTCCGATTGTAATTGAGAAATTCCTCATCCAAATCGCCCTGCAGATCAAAAACAATGGGCACATTCCGGAAAGCCAATTTCTTGGCGACATATCCGACGCCCAGCCCTTCATAGAGATGGGCATGGATGATGTCCGGCTGAAAATTCCGAATCGCCCGGCGGCACAAAAAGATGAGTTTCACGTCCAGCCAGAATTTCCCCCAGGAAAAACCCGGAGCGGTGCGCTTGTACCAACCAACTTTTCCAATCCTCTCAATGTCAAATCCGGCGATGTTTTTTCCTTCGTGATAGGTGCAAATTTTCACCTCGGCCCCGAATTTTTGCAAGAATTTGGCCTCGTTGTATATCCGCATATGGCAGCCGCGATCGGAAAAAAAGGGCGTTGCCGTGATGGTCAGAATTTTCATCCCGTTAGAAAATTATTTGTTATACTCCCGTTAGAATTGAATAATTGCGCATTTTCCTACGGGATTCATATTTTTGGAATGCTATCCTCCGGAACCGGTTCCGGATAAAAAACAAATTTTTTCCTCATGAAAAAGTTCCATTGAAGAACCAGCACAATGGAAACCATTTTGGCAAACATCACATATATATTCAATTTGTCCACCAAAAACCAGAGGATAAGCTCTGTCCAGGCAAGTCCGCCGAGGCCGATCATCGCAAAAACGGTAAACTCTTTTTTTATTTTTCCGCTGCTCTGGAAGACCAAAATGGTGTTGAGAGTATAGTTGACAGTTATGCCGCAAAGAAAACTGACGGCGGCAACGATGAGATAGTTGAGATGCAGGAAATGGGTCAAAACAAAAAGTATGCCTACGTCCGTGATCGTCGCAATTCCTCCGCACATTAGATAGCGGAAATATTGCAAAAAACCTTTTTTGACCTTTCGGCCGAGAATTTTTTCGACGGTTTCATCGATCCATTCTTTGAGTGGCATAGAACGAGACGCATTATTTACTTGATTAGAACATCAGACGACTTGATGACTTTTACAAAGTCATTGGGGTTGTTGTTGATAATGACCAAAAAAACATAGTTCTGGCTCTTGTAGCTTTTTGCAAAATCCAGCATGCCTCTTGTCATGGAAGTTCTTTTTATGCTGCGGGAACGACGATCCGTCGAAAAAACAAAGTAGTCAATTTTGTTTTCCTTGAAAGTTTTTCCCTTGAAGTCGATGAGGCATTAGCCGGCAAAAACCTCGCAAACCGCTCCCTTGTCTGACCAGATCGTCATTTCATGCGCGCCGGGCAAACTATTGAGATAGGTGGCTGCCTCAAAACTTCCTTCTCCCATTCCCTTGAGATTCACTATGAAACTTTTCGGCAAGAGTTCGGATGCATAGGCCAAAAAATTCGGGCGCACGATGAACAGGCTGCCCAAAAGCACGATGATGGCCACAGCATACGCGCAGGTCGGCGAAAAATATTTCTTGATCTTTTTGATTTCAAGAATTTGATCCATCCCGATGGCCGCCACCACGAAAACAAGCGGATAAATCATGATCTGATATCTCGGCGTCGTGACCACCTTGTTCACCGCGCTGCCGAGATAGTAGATGAAAAGAAAGATGAGAATATAGACAACAGTGATCGCACTGCGCTTCAGCTCTTTTTTCCAAAAAATATTGCCGATGGCAAACAAAATGAGAACCAAGATGAGCGGCGAAACGCTGAAAAGGAGGCTGTATATGTCAGCCGTGAGAGCCCCGCCGAATTTTTCCAAAAGGCCGCCCTTCCCGATCCCCTTCGGCGAGGAAATGATCGCTTGCAAGTCAAAAACGCGAAGATGCGCCCAAACGTGCAAAAAAACAAACACCGAAAAAGCAAGGAACAGGCCTGCAAAAGTTTTGGCGATCAAGGCGCGGTATTTTGCCAAAAAATCAAACACCAGGCTCGAAAATTTGGCCTTGAAAACAAACGTGTCCACGAGCAAAAGCCCGATGACGCCGGCAAACAGCGGCCAGGTGGACGAAAAAACATCATTTCCGACCGTGGCCTTGATGAGGACCGAAAACTTGACCCAAGTCGCCGGAAAAAAAACGAAGGCCGTCGCCATGGCCATCAGAAAAAGCAGGATATAATTTCCAAGCGCCTGCTTCAGGTATTTCCCAATAGCGACTCTCTTGTGAGCGTGAAATATATATTCCAAAAAGAAAACCAGGAAAAAATATACAAAAAGGATGTTGGCGACGTATTTGGTGATCACCGAAAGGCCGAGAAGAAATCCGGAAAGAATCAGATATTTTTTTTCGCTGTTTTTGAGAAAAACAAAGAGGGAAAGCGTTGAAAGCGCCGTCAAGATCCAAAGTATGGCATCGGAATTGATGATGAGGGATATCCCGAGAAGAATCGGCGAAAGACCGATGAAAAGAAGCGAGAATCTGGCCACGCGCTTCCCGAGGAGTTTTTTGATGAGAAAATAGAAAAGCGGCAGCATCGCCAGAGTGAAGAGGAATACGGGAAAACGCAGTTTGAAATAAACATCCCGAATCTCCTTCATCTCCTGGGGCGTTTTCGGCTCGGAGCGCAAGCTTTTCAGGTTTTTCGGATTTCCATCAATGAAAGGCAATCCCGCTCCGGAAACGATCGCCAGGGGCACGCCGGGTTTGTCGGATATATTCGTATGCTTCCAGTCCATTTCTTTCGCATTTTTCCAGAACTTGGGAACCCGGTCATATTGCCAATACGGCTCATCAACTCCGGAAAAATTTTTGAGGCGGGAAAATCCGAAGAAAAAACTCGAAACGACAATAATAAAAAACAGCGAAATTGTGATTATTCTTTCCTTTTTCATGTTCAATTTTCGACAATTTCTTTTATCTTGTAATTCATCCCTCCGTGCGCTTTGTAATAGTTCTTCGTGGTGATGTCAGCGAGAAGTCCAAAAATGAAGAGTTGAATTCCCATTAGGATGAGAAAAACGGCAACAAGCGGCCAGATCTTTGTTGACATCGGAACAGCGTAGGTTATTCTGGCGATCAGCAGCCCTGCCGTCAGCAAAATTCCCAGTGAGAAGACAGCGAGCCCCCCTGCTCCGAACAAATGCAAGGGCCGATTGGCATATTTTTTCCAAAACCAAATAGAGATCATATCCACGAATCCTTTCACTCCCCGCTTCCAGTTGTATTTTGTCACCCCGTGCTTGCGCGGATGATGGCTCACCGGAATTTCTGCCACCGTGAATCCCTGAATCTTGAGAGCCGCCGGAATGAAACGGTGCATTTCGCCAAAGAGATCCAAGTCGTCGAAACATTCCCGCTTGTAGGCTTTGAGGCTGCAACCGCTGTCGTGGATCCCGTCGTCAATCAAAACTTTTCTGAGGAGATTGGCTGTTCGGGAAAAAAACTTTTTCATGAAAGGATCTTTTCTGAATTTTCTCCAACCGGAAACAATGTCATAGCCTTCGTCCATTTTTTCCAGCAATTTTCCAATGTCCGCCGGATCATTTTGAAGATCGCCATCCATCGTGATGACAATTTCCCCGGTTGAATTTTTGAATCCCGCGTCAAACGCTGCTGTCTGTCCAAACCACTTGCGTTGAACAATGAATTTGAGCGGACTCAAATTCCGACAAATCTCATTGGTCTTGTCCGTGCTGCCATCGTCAATGAAAACGATCTCAAAAGATTTTCCGAGCGCCTGGCAGGCTTCGACGATCTTTTGGTGCAATTCGCGGACGTTTCCCTCTTCATTGAAGAGCGGAACAACAACGGACAAGCCGGGGTTCTTGCCCCGCATAAAAATATCATGCTCCGATTTTTGGTCGTCGTTTTCCATATTTTTTGTGCGGGGTTGGTTGGTGTTTTCCATACTTTTATGATAATCTAAAATCGGATTAAAATCAAAGAAATATTGTCTAGTTTGATTATGAAAGTATTTTTGGGCATTTTGCTTTTTTTTCTCGCATGCGGCTGGCTGGTTTTGCTGCTTTCAGCGACTGGTTTATTGTACTTTGGGACGATCGCTTTGTCAATTTTGGCAAGCGCCGTTTTGGTGGTGCTTTTTTTGCCCAAAACAAGCCAAAATATCGACTTGAAAACCGGAAAAATATTTTATCTTGTTGTCCTCGTTTCCCTTCTCGCGAGCTTCGCCACTTGCTATTTCGCCACGCCGACCGTTTTCGGCGGACGGGACCAGGGATCGATCGGGACAGCGGCGATATATCTTTCCCAAAATCACAACCTCGAAATCCAAAATCCGATCGCTCTGGATCTTTTCAAAAAATATGGGCCGGGAAAAGCGCTCAATTTCCCCGGATTCGACTATGCGAAAAATGGCGATCTCATTTCCCGATTTCCGGTAGGCTACACATCCTTTCTCGCTGCCGAATACAATCTCTTCGGCCTCAAGGGAATTCAATATGCCAATTTCGTTCCGTTGTTTTTCTTTTTCGCGATTTTCTGGCTGATCCTCAAAGAAGTTTTTGATAAAAAAATTTCTTTTCTCGGATTTCTCCTCGCCGTGACATTTTTTCCGTTTTTGTGGCTGTCAAAATACGCCCTCACGGAAACATATATGCTTTTTCTGGTCTCAACGGGAATTTTGTTTTTGCTCTGGCAAGCAAAACACAAAAAAAATCTGTTTTTCTGGCTCGCGCTCTCTGCTTTCTCTCTTTCCGCGCTTGTGAGAATTGAAGGGATCGTTTTCTTTTTTCTTGCAATAATCTATTTTTTTCTGCTTCAAAAAAAGGAATCGACAGCGATTCCCAAAAATTTCAAAAAATATCTGCTGATCTCAACTTTAGTTTTGCTGGGACTGTACACATACCTCAACTTTCCCGATCTTGTTGACAGCTCAAAAAACCTCGTCAAAGCCTTTCTCCCCAACTCAACGAAAGAATCCGCGCCGTCGGCAAATTTGTATTCCTATCTCGCTCGAATATTTTTCAACTATAATCTGCTCGCCTATCTTGTCATCGGCTTGGCCGGAATCCTCGTCCTCGCGAAAAATATCCGGAAAAATTGGACAAAACCCGAGTTTTTGATGATCTTCATCACTTTTCCAGCTTTTCTCTATCTTCTTTCGCCGATGATCACGCTCGACGAACCGTGGCTGCTGCGCCGGTTTGTTTTCGCCGTTTTCCCCGCGCTTATCTTCTTTGCAGTCTATGCCCTTCAAAAATTTTTCTATCATAAAATATTTCTGTACATCGTTCTCGTTGTCCTCATTGCGGGAAACTCGGTCGTTAGCTGGCGTTTCTTCGCTCTTTCGGAAAACAAAGACCTTTTACCTCAAATTGAAAGAATATCCCAAAGGTTCAGCGCCGATGATCTCATTTTGGTCGATCGGATGGCCACCGGCAGCGGATATTCGCTCATCAGCGAGCCTTTGCGAACGCTATACGGAAAAAATGCCGTCTATTTTTTCAACGCGGACGATCTCAATTATATCGACCAAAGCCGATACAAAAATATTTATCTCATTGCTCCATCGCCGGAAAAGAATTCCTGGTATGCCGATCTGGTCAAGGACAGAAACTTTGAAGTTGACCTCGTGACGAACAATTTTCTTGAACCGCCGGAAAGCAAGTGGGCACTCGCCGTGAATGTCCAGTCAGAAGATTTCGTGGGAATTTGGAAGATAAAATAGCTGCAAGACATAAATATAATTTTTAGGAATATCCTTATGAAAATTTTGGTCACAGGAGGCGCGGGGTTTATCGGTTCCAACCTCACGGACGCGCTCATCGAAAAAAAGCATCGCGTCGTCATAGTCGACAACTTGATCACCGGTTTCAAAAAAAACATCAACCCGAAAGCCAAATTCGTGAAAGCTGATATCACCAATCACAAAAAAATAGAGGAAATATTAAAGAAAGAAAAGCCAGAAGCAATTTTTCACCTCGCCGCGCAAATGGATGTGAGAAAATCGGTGGATAATCCCATTTTTGACGCGGAAAACAATATTCTGGCCAGTTTCAATCTCATTCGACTCGCCCATGAAAACGGGGTTAAAAAAATCATTTTTTCTTCAACCGGGGGCGCGATATATGGCGACACAAAAAACCGCCCAACCCCGGAAACCGAACCGGAGTGGCCGCTTTCTCCCTACGGCATTGCCAAGCTATCAGTCGACAAATTTTTGAATTATTACCACCAAGTCCACGGATTGAATTTCACATCTCTCCGATATGGCAACGTATACGGTCCGCGCCAGAATCCCCACGGAGAGGCTGGCGTGGTGGCCATCTTCATGAACAAAATGCTCCGAGGCGATCAGCCAATCATAAACGGCCCGGGAAAACAATCCCGCGATTACGTTTTTGTCGGCGATGTGGTCAACGCCAATATTCTGGCGCTAAAAAACATTTCTAAAACCGGTGTATACAATGTAGGCACGAGTATCGAGATCAGCGTCAATCAACTATTTCGGGAAATCAACAGGCATTTCCAAAATAAATTCAAAGAATCGCACGGACCGGCGAAGATGGGAGAACAAAAAACCAGCTGCCTGAGTTTCAGAAAAATAAAAAAAGACTTCGGCTGGACACCGAGAATTAGATTCGAAGATGGGGTCAAAAAAACTTATCAATGGTTTGAGAGAAACAGCAAATAAATATAATCACGGAATGAACAGTTTCTCGAAAATTAGCATCGTCATTCCGATATACAATGAAGAAAAGACACTTGAAAAGATCATCTCCGCGGTTGAAAAAGCGGACACTTTTCATCTGAAAAAAGAAATCATTCTCGTGAATGATTGTTCAAAAGACAAATCCAAAGAAATCCTTGGAAAGTACGAAGAGAAACACACAGTTCTCCATCACGAAAAAAATCAGGGCAAAGGCGCGGCACTCAAAACGGGTTTCAAAAATGCGACAGGAGACATCATTTTGATCCAGGACGCCGATCTTGAATACGATCCGAATGAATATTTTGAAATAATCAAACCGATTTTGGACGGAAAAGCCGACGCGGTTTTCAGTTCAAGGTTCCTCAGTCATCGCCCTCATCGCGTACTCTATTTCTGGCACTATGCCGGGAATAAATTCATTACTTGTCTATCAAATATTTTCACCAATCTCAACCTAACCGACATTGAATCATGTTATAAAGTTTTCACAAAAGATATTCTTGATCACATCGCTCCAAAGCTGAAATCAAAAAGATTTGGCATTGAGCCGGAGCTGGTCGCAAGAACCGCCAAATTGGCGAAAAAAAACAAATGCCGGATCTATGAAATTGGAATTTCCTATGCCGGCCGGACTTATGCTGATGGGAAAAAAATTGGATGGAAAGACGGCGTTGAAGCAATCTGGTGTATTGTGAAGTGCAATTTATTCGGCTAAGAACAATAGTAGTTCAACGGTCTCATAATTATCGGAAATTTCTTTACTTTTTCGTCTTTTGAAGATATAATCAAAGCAATTGTTATCAGCCAAATTTCACGAAAAATGGAGACAAAACAGCCTAAGGTATATATCGTAATTCCCGCCTTCAATGAGGGAGAAATCATAACAAACGTAATTGATGAAATCAAAAAACACGGTTTTCCAAACATAATCGTGGTCGATGACGGAAGCAAAGACGATACTTATGAAAAAGCAAACAGCGTCAGCGGAGTAACGGCTCTGAAACACAAACTCAACCGAGGCTACGGCGCAACAGTCAAAACCGGCGTGGAAGCGGCCAAAATTCTGGATGCCGACGTCGTGGTGACTTTCGACGGAGACGGCCAGCATGATCCTGGCGATATTTCCGGGCTAATTTCACCGATTGTTGATTCAGGCTACGACGTCGTTTTGGGAACTCGATTGTTGGACACCGCCGGAATGCCATTTCATAAAATTATCGCCAATCGGGTAGGCAATTTTTTCACCTGGTTCTTGTTCGGGATTTGGGTGACTGACAGCCAGTCGGGGTTTCGGGCATTTTCGCGCAAGGCGATTGAAAAAATAGAAACCAAATCCGAACGCTACGAATATGCCAGCGAGGTTATCCGGGAAATCAAGTACAAAAAACTGAAATTCAAAGAAGCGCCTATCCAGGTCCGTTACACGCGGTATTCCATGGGCAAGGCTCAGAAGCAAAGCTTCGTGAACGGCCTAAAAACATTGTATAAAATGGTTTGGAACTTAATTTCTTAAAATAAAAAATATGATTTTAGGCCTTCATCTTTATCAAATTGCAATTGCCGTTCTTTCGGCTGTTATGGTTTATAAAGGAATAGCGAATTATGCGAAAAGAGAGACCGGACAGACTTTGTTGAAATTGATCGTCCGCCTGATCGTTTGGGGCGGCATGGGAGCGGTCGTGGTGTTTCCGAGCATCACCAATATTTTGGCCCATGTAATTGGAATTGAGGGAAATGTGAATGCCGCGATATTGACCGGCTTCCTTTTGATTTTTTTGATCATTTTCAAGATGTTTTCGGCTATTGAAAAATTGGAACAAACTATTTCCATGCTGGCGCGGAAAGAAGCGCTGAAAAACCTCCCCCGCGAAAATAACCCAAATAAACAATGAAAATATTGGTCTTTTCGCCATACTATCCTCCGCACATCGGGGGGTTGGAAAGCTATTCTGATGAGCTCAACAAGTATCTGTCCTTTTCCGGGATGGATATCGTTGTTTTTACTCCTCAACTACCAAAAAATTCACCGACTGTCGAAGAAAAATATGCCAGTGTCAAAATTGTCCGCTTTCCCGCTTTTGAAATCATATCCAACTATCCCCTGCCAAAATTTTGGTCTTTCCGTTTTTGGAAAACTTTTTTTTCTCTTTTTGAAAATAAATTTGATTTTGTCGTTTCGCATACGCGTTTTTTCAGCACTTCTCTTCTGGCGCTCATTTATTCAAAGCTCAAAAAAACTTTTTGGATCCATATCGAGCACGGATCGGACTTTGTCCAGTTGAACAACGGCTTGAGCAGCTCTCTCGCAAAATTATACGATCTTAGTTTCGGAAAACTGGTCTTGAGAAAATCAGACAGAAATATCGCGATTTCCGAAGCGGTCAAAAAATTCGTCCAACATTTGAGCGAGCGAAAAGAATGTGATGTCCTTTACCGCGGTTTTGAAACGGAAAAACTGGAAAAAATTCCGCCGAGTTCTGAATTTCAAAAAAAGCCGGATGAAATTTACATACTTTTTGTCGGCCGGCTTATTGACGGGAAAGGATTGCCTGATCTTCTCGAAGCGTTTTCCCATCTGTCCGAGCCAAAAATAAGGCTGCTTCTGGTTGGAGACGGACCGCAAAAAGAAAATTTGCTCCAACAGGCCGAAAACTTGAATATTGCGGAAAAAGTTTCTTTTTTGGGATATCGAAAGTATTCCGACACTATTTCAATCTTGAAGCTGGCGGATATTTTCGTGAACCCCAGCTATACGGAAGGACTTCCGACCACTGTCATCGAAGCCGCTTTGTGCAAGAAAGCCATTGTCGCGACCAACGTCGGCGGAACCGACGAGATCATAGAAAATGGCCGCTCTGGATATTTGGTTCAACCCAAAGATATCGAAACGCTTGGCAAAAAGATTGATGAGCTGATCAAAAGCAAGTCTCTCCGGGATAAATTCGGACAAGCCGCGTTCGAAGATAATGTGAATAAATTCAATTGGGAGAAAAGCATCCAGCAAATAAATAATATATTAAATGAAACAAAATGAAAAAAATTTCCTACGACCGGTCAAAACAAATCCGGGTAATTGAAAATTCCCTCAAGACGCTCACCTTCCCGGAAAAAATATACAATTTTGTCCTGAATCGTTATGAAATAAAATTCGGAAAAGGGCGCCTGAGATCCAAGCCTCTTTTCAGC
>JBAZRT010000004.1:33499-38419 GCA_041662765.1 Parcubacteria group bacterium | reverse complement strand
GATATGATTTCGGAAAAGTCGGCCGATACCGCCTCAATCAAAGATTGGATATTGATGTTCCGAATGATGAAAAATACAGAATTTTGCGTCCGGAAGATTTGATTCTCATCATCAAGGAAATAATCAATCTCAATAATAATCCAATTGCCGAGCCGGATGATATTGACCATTTGGGAAACCGGCGCGTGCGCTGCGTGGGTGAACTTGTTCAGAACAAATTCCGGGCCGGACTGGCCCGTATGGCGCGCAACATCAAAGACCGGATGAGTACTTGCGATCTGGCGACGGTTGTTCCGGGTCAGCTCATCAACTCGCGTCCCGTTGCGGCGGCGGTCAAAGAATTTTTTGCTTCATCCCAGCTTTCCCAGTTCATGGATCAGGTGAATCCGCTGGCTGAACTTGAACACAAAAGAAGGCTTTCTGCGATGGGACCGGGAGGACTGACGCGCGAGCGAGCCGGATTTGAAGTCCGCGATGTTCATCAGTCGCATTATGGAAGAATTTGTCCGGTACAGACACCGGAAGGACCGAATATTGGTCTGGTAAACCACATTGCCTGCTATGCCAGAATAAACGAATTCGGCTTCATTGAAACTCCGTATCGAAAAGTTGTTTTGAAAAACGGCCGTCCATATGTGACGAACGAAATTGAATATTTGAACGCAACGATCGAGGACCGAAAAGTCATCGCTCACGCGGATATAAAAATCGGTGAAGACGGCGAACTCTTGGAAGAAAAACTGGAAGCTCGCGTCAAAGGAAAACCTTCAATCATCGAATCAACGAAGATTGATTTCGTGGATGTTTCTCCAAAACAGTGCATTTCGATCGCGACCGCGCTCATTCCATTTCTTGAACACGATGATGCTCACCGCGCTCTTATGGGTTCCAACATGCAACGCCAAGCCGTTTCCTGCATACTTCCACAGGCGCCGTATGTCGGTACGGGACTTGAAGACAAGGCGGCGGCCGATTCCGGCCAGGTGATCCTTGCCAAAAATGAGGGAGAAGTTGTTGAAGTGGATGCGAGCCATTTGACGGTCAAAGAAGAAAAAGAAGGAGAAAAAACGACTAAAAGAACATATTGGCTGCAAAATTTCGAAAGATCAAACGCCTTTACTTGCATGAACCAAATTCCCCGAGTGGCAAAAGGCGATCGAGTTCGGAAAAATCAATTGATCGCGGATGGTGCTTCAACAGACAATGGAGAGCTTGCCTTGGGACAGAATGTTCTTGTGGCTCTTATGCCTTGGGAAGGTTCGAACTTCGAAGACGCTATCATTATTTCAGAACGGCTCCTTCAGGATGACCGCTATACTTCGATTCACATCGAAGATTTTTCAGTTGATATTCGCGATACGAAACTCGGACCGGAAATGGTGACGCGCGATATTCCAAATATTGGAGAAGAACGGCTCAAAAATCTTGACGACACCGGGATCATCCATATTGGTGCGGAAGTCTCTTCGGGAGACATCATGGTCGGAAAAATTTCTCCGAAAGGCGAAGGTGACCTGACTCCGGAGGAAAGGCTTCTGCGGGCGATCTTTGGTGAAAAATCAAAAGATGTGAAAGACACCTCGCTATATCTTCCCCACGGTGAACATGGAAAAGTCGTGGATATAAAAATATTTTCTCGCGAGCAGGGAGACAAGCTTTCAGCCGGTGTCATTCAGCAAATTCAGGTGAGCGTGGCCCAGCTTCGCAAAATTTCTGTTGGTGACAAGTTGGCCGGACGGCACGGAAACAAAGGTGTGATCTCAAAGATAGCAGCGGTTGAGGATATGCCTTATCTTCCAGATGGAACGCCGGTGGACATCATTTTGAATCCGCTTGGCGTGGCATCCCGTATGAACATTGGACAAATTCTTGAAGCTCATCTCGGTTGGGCAGCTTCGAAGCTCGGCTACAACGCGGCGAGCCCATCGCTCGATGGAGTGAGCGAAGAGGATATCAAAAAGGAACTCAAAAAAGCGGGACTGCCAGAAGACGGAAAGATAGGACTCATAAACGGAAAAGACGGGCAGCATTTTGAAGAAAAAACAATGGTGGGATATATGTATATCTTGAAGCTGAACCACCTTGTGGAAGACAAAATACATATGCGTTCGATTGGTCCGTATTCTCTCATCACCCAGCAGCCTCTTGGCGGAAAGGCCCAATTCGGAGGCCAGCGTTTTGGAGAAATGGAAGTGTGGGCGCTTGAGGGATATGGCAGTGCCTATACCCTTCAAGAAATGATGACGATCAAATCGGACGATCAACTCGGCCGTTCGAAAGCTTATGAGTCCATCATCAAGGGAGAACCGATCAAGGCTCCGAACATCCCAGCTTCCTTCAACGTTCTTGTCAACGAGCTGAAAGGACTGTGTCTCAATGTGGATGTGTCCGGGGAAAATTTTGATCCAGAAAGGAAAGAAGCGCTGGAAGAAAAAAAAGAAATTGAAAAGTAATATTTTTTCCATAGAAGATTATGGCCCAATCAACAAATACCAGAGTTAATGATTTTGATTCCATCAGGCTCAAGCTTGCCAGTCCCGATGATATTTTGAATTGGTCACACGGGGAAGTGACAAAGCCGGAAACGATCAACTACCGAACCCAGCGCTACGAGCGGGACGGTCTTTTTTGTGAAAAGACTTTTGGACCAGCCAAGGACTGGGAATGCTACTGCGGAAAATACAAGAAAATTCGATACAAAGGGATCATCTGCGACAAATGCGGAGTGGAAGTGACACGATCGATCGTCCGTCGAGAACGAATGGGGCACATCAAACTGGCGGTTCCGGTTTCCCACATCTGGTTTTTACGGGGTGTTCCTTCAAAGATCGGATTGTCGCTTGGAATTTCCGCCCAAGATCTTGAAAAGGTAGTATATTTTGCGAGCTATATCGTGATGGAAGTGGATGAGAGTGCGAGAAAAGAGGCACTCGAGAGAATGGACGTGGAATTCAAGGGCAAACAAAAAAGAATCAAAGCCGAAGAAGCGAAAAATTCCGACGAAGAGGATCTCAAAAGCGCCTATCAAGGCGGGCGGGACGAGCTGAAAAATTTGAAAAAATTCCAAATTCTTTCTGAAGTAGAATATTTTAATCTCTCTCTCAAATACGGGCATGTTTTCAAGGCCGGCATTGGCGCCGAAGCGGTTCGAAAAATTCTTGAGGGTCTCAATCTTGAAGAAGAAATTGAAAGAATCAACAAAGAGCTTGAAAGCGATAAAATTTCGGACAAGAAAAAACTTTTGAAACAGCTCAAGCTTTTTCAAGGAATGAATCAAGTGAATATTCGTCCCGAATGGATGCTTCCGACTGTGATCCCGGTGATCCCGCCTGATCTCAGGCCGATGGTTCAGCTTGATGGAGGAAGATTTGCAACTTCGGATCTCAATGATCTTTATCGCCGGATCATCAACCGAAACAACCGGCTCAAAAAGCTGATCGAGATCGGCGCGCCGGAAGTTATTTCGAGAAACGAAAAAAGAATGCTTCAGGAAGCAGTAGATGCCCTTTTTGACAACAGCGCAAGGCGCGGACAGACATCCGTTGCAGCTTCCACCGGACAAAAAAGAGCCTTGCGATCTCTCGCGGATATGCTCAAGGGAAAACAAGGGCGTTTCCGTCAGAACCTTCTCGGAAAGCGCGTTGACTATTCCGGTCGCAGCGTGATCGTCGTTGGCCCAAAGCTCAAACTGCATCAGTGCGGATTGCCCAAGAAGATGGCGTTGGAACTTTTCAAACCTTTCATCATCAATAAGCTGATCGAAAAAGAATATGCCCACAATGTGCGGAGTGCCGGGAAAATGGTGGAATTTGAAACGGAGGAAGCCTATGAAATTCTTGATGAGATAATCGAACATCACTTTGTGCTTTTGAACCGCGCCCCAACTCTGCATCGCTTGAGTATCCAGGCTTTTCAGCCGGTGCTCATTGAAGGAAAAGCTATTCAGATCCATCCGATGGTTTGCAGCGCTTTCAACGCGGACTTCGACGGAGACCAAATGGCGGTTCACGTGCCTCTCACAGAAAATGCGCGCCGTGAAGCTCGAGACATCATGCTCTCCTCAAAAAACCTTTTGAAGCCGGCGAGCGGCGAGCCGATCACTATACCTTCGCAGGATATGGTGCTGGGCTGTTACTATATGACTCATACGCGAAAAGGTTCCAAGGGCGAAGGAAAAATATTTTCCTCTGCTGAAGAAGCTAAAATCGCTTTTCATTTTGACAATATCGAGCTTAAATCAGAAATTGAGGTGGAGATCAAAGGCGAGAGATTGAAAACTTCTATCGGAAGAGTGCTTTTCAACGAAATAATGCCGGAGGAATTGGATTTTGTGAACGAAGAAATGGACAAAGGAAAGTTGCGCCAGATCGTGGCGCGATGCCTTGAAATTTCAGGAAGAGAACGGACAGCCAAATTCGTGGATGATCTCAAAAACTTGGCTTTTTCTCTTGTCACCAGGTCCGGAATAAGCTGGGGAATGGATGACCTCAAAACTCCGGTCGAAAAGAAAAAAATAATTGAAACAGCGGAAGGAAAAGTAAGATCCATAACCAGCCAGTATGAGATGGGACTTTTGACCGACAAAGAACGGAAAAATCAAGTTATTGAAGTTTGGAGCGGAGCGAAAAATGAAATAACCGAGGTGGTTCGCGCATCGCTCGACAAGGAAGGTCCCGTGTATGCGATGGTATATTCCAAAGCGCGCGGTACGGAAGCGGTGGTTGTCCAGATGACCGGTATGAAGGGATTGGTGGCCGGACCGACCGGTGAAACAATCGAATTGCCGGTGATCTCTTCGTTCAAGGAAGGATTCAATGTTCTCGAATATTTCATTGCTACGCACGGAGCGCGAAAAGGTATGGCTGACACAGCTCTTCGAACGGCGACGGCCGGATATCTCACAAGGCGTCTCGTGGATGT
>JBAZRT010000004.1:0-33489 GCA_041662765.1 Parcubacteria group bacterium | reverse complement strand
GCGGTTGTCCGCGAAGTTGACTGTGGAGACACTCAAGGAAATTTCATGTATCGCGCGGACTCGGAAGTGGTTGGAATCAGTTTTGCTTCGAGGATCATGGGAAGAATTTTGCTCGAGGATGCGATCAATCCCAAAACTAAGAAAGTAATGTTCAAAAAGGATGAATTGATCACGAAAGAAAAAGCCGAGGAAATTGAAAAAAGCGGACTCGACAAAATAAAGATCCGATCCGTTATCACTTGCCGCACTCGCCGGGGGATCTGCCAGAAGTGCTATGGAATGGATCTGGGAAGAAACGAACTTGTGCAGATCGGCCAAGCGGTTGGAATTGTCGCGGCTCAAGCTATTGGAGAGCCGGGAACCCAGCTCACGATGAGAACCTTCCATATCGGAGGTGTTGCCGGAACCGACATCACGCAAGGGTTGCCGCGCGTTGACGAAATTTTTGAGTCGCGCCCGCCGAAGGGTGAAGCGGCCTTGTCGGAAGAGGACGGCCAAGTGATCGAGATCGTTGAAACGGAAAAGGACAAGATCATCCGTGTTGAAGGCGCTCCGGACAAGAAGGGCAAAAAAGAAGTTCGCGAATATGTCGTCTCGGCGGTGATGAATCTCGAAGTGCAAAAAGACGATCTCGTTGCAAAGGGACAAATTCTGAGCGAAGGCCATCTTGATCTCAAAAAAATATTCAAAGTGCAGGGCGAAGAAGCCGTCTTCCGGTACATCATCAAAGAAGTTCAGGAAATATACAGCGCGCAGGGTGAAGGGATCAACGACAAGCATATTGAAGTGATCATTCGCCAAATGCTCTCTCGCGTCAGAATCCTTGATTCAGGCGATACAACTCTTTTGCCGGGAGACATTGTTGAGGATATCCAGCTGATCGAGGCAAACGAACAGGCCAAGAAAGCCGGAAAGAACGCAGCAACGGCGGAAAAACTTCTGCTTGGAATTTCAAAAGTGGCCCTTTCCACAGAGAGCTTCCTCTCGGCGGCGTCCTTCCAGGAAACAGCCAAAGTTCTCATCAACGCGGCTGTCGTCGGAAAAGAAGACAAGCTACGCGGACTCAAAGAAAATGTCATCATCGGAAAACTCATTCCGGCGGGGACAGGATACCGCGCCAAGTAGAGCCTATTATCCAGCGCTTCATATAAAAAAAGGATTCCTTTGCAGGAATTATTTTTTTATATCAGAATGTTTTGACAACGTTCCAAAAAAATGCAATTATAGGGTGCTTTGAAAATAATCGTGACCGAGGAGGCAGTCATGTCAAAGGCAAGAAAATATCGTTATTTTGTGGAACATCTTGATGACCACACCAATGAAGTGCTCTCGCGGTATCTCTCGCCGAGATACGAATGCGATGAGCGGGAACTCTGGACCGGCAGGAAATGCCAGGCGTGGGAGGTGCCGGACGGCCGGTTCATAATGTTTCTGAAAAACTACCGGCAAACCCCGAAGATCAAATTTGACGCCTTCATCCAAGAGAATGACTATCCACTGCGTCCCTTTCCCTGGCCGATTCCCAAAAAGAAAAAGCAAAAGCCAAAAAGAAAGACTGCGTAACATCGCATCAAAAAGAGGCGCCCAATGGGTGCCTCGTATTATTTTGTACCCGGTCGAAATTCGCGGAGAAAGTTAAACTATAGAAATTTATTGTCCTATCCTATCCCAAAATGCCTTATTTATCAAGAAACTGGAAATGTCTTGGAGAATATGCTAATATGAATCAGTAATTGAACTTGAAGAAAAATGGGTCGAAAGAAGAAAAAAGACAAAGAAAAAAACGGGAATGGGAATGGAAACGGGTACAAACCCAAGAAGCGATGGGGAGTTTCCGGAGACACAAAGCGCTCGATCGCGGCGGTTTTTTTGATCGCGCTGGCGATCTTGGCCGTGTTCAGCCTGTTCGGCGGGGCGGGGACGTTCGGCACGTATTTCAGCATGATATTGTCGCTGGCTTTCGGGATTGGAAGATTTCTTTTGCCGGTTCTCATGATCGCAGTCGGGTTCATGTATTTCCGGCGGGATACTGATTCATATTATGTCTTTGTCGCGGCTGGTTTTTTTGTTTTTTTCGCGGCGATTCTTGGACTTATCCACATTTTCTATCATCTTTCGCAGATGATCGGGATTGCCAAGCTCGGGCAGGGCGGAGGATTTTTGGGTGTGGCGGCGGCCTATCCGGCACTCAAATATTTTGGATTTTCAGCGGGAATGGTTGTCCTTTCGGCAGTCGCCCTTGCTTCGCTCCTCCTGGCGCTCAATGTTCCTTTGAGGGCGCTTCTCAAGCCGGTTGAATGGATGAAGGAAAGAAAAGAAGAAGACGATGAGGAAAGTCAGGGAAATGAGGGAAAAGCGAAAGAGCCTATAGTGACTGTTGAAGAGAAGCCATCAGCAGCAGCCAGAATAAGTGAAATTTTGAGCAGAAGAACAGAAAAACCCGTTGCCGAACATAAAATGCCGATGCCGGACAAGCGAAGAGTGATCACGGGATGGAAATTGCCGCCGCTCGACCTTTTGGAGCAGACAAGCGGGAAAGCAAAAGCCGGCGATATCGAAGCGAACGCGAAAATAATTCATGAAACTTTCAAAAACTTCGGAATTGAAACCGAAATTGGGGGAATCAGCGTCGGGCCAGCTGTCACGCAATATTGTTTCAAGCCGGCGGCCGGTATCAAGCTTTCAAAAATAACGGGACTCAACAACAATTTGTCACTGGCTCTCGCTCAGCATCCGATTCGAATTGAGGCGCCCATTCCAGGAAAATCTCTCATCGGAATTGAAGTTCCCAACAAGACTCCGACCATGGTCAGGCTTCGCAATATCATCGAGAGTTCTGATTTTGC
Source organism: Parcubacteria group bacterium (assembly GCA_041662765.1). GTDB lineage: Bacteria > Patescibacteriota > Minisyncoccia > Moranbacterales > UBA11712 > JAPLXD01. The sequence goes on along the minus strand of JBAZRT010000004.1, from coordinate 30,643 downwards.
GGAAAGAAAATCAGATCTCACTTTGGCGCTTGGCCAAGATGTGGCCGGAAACTTTATTCTCGGTGATCTCACGGAGATGCCTCATCTCATGATTGCCGGAACGACCGGAACTGGAAAAAGCGTTTGCATAAACACGATCATTACCTCGCTTCTTTATCAGAACTCGCCGGACAATTTGAAATTGATTTTGATCGATCCGAAGAGGGTGGAGCTTACGGCTTTCAATGGAATCCCGCATCTCTTGACGCCGACGGTCGTTGATAACGGAAAAGTAGCCAATTCCCTGAAGTGGGCAATCGGAGAAATGGAAAGGCGATACAAAATGCTTCAGGATGCCAGCTCCAGGGATATTTTTTCGTATAATAACAAGATAAAAGAAGGACAGAAGAAAGAAATTGTGAACGAGGAAACGGGGGAAGTCATCGGGGAGGAAGAAATAAAGCGTCTTCCGTTCATTGTGATCATCATCGACGAATTGGCGGATATCATGGCGAGCCACTCCAAAGACGTGGAAGCGGCGATTGTCCGGATCGCCCAGATGGCGCGCGCGGTTGGAATCCATCTCATTGTTTCCACGCAGCGTCCCTCTGTTGAAGTTTTGACGGGGCTCATCAAAGCGAACATAAACAGCCGGATCGCTTTTCAGGTTCCGACTCAAATTGATTCGCGCACGATTCTTGACAGCGCGGGCGCGGAAAAACTTTTGGGGAACGGGGATATGCTTTTCATTTCAGCCAAGTCTCCAAAGCCGAGGCGTATTCAGGGAGTTTTTGTTTCCGAATCGGAAGTGAAACGGGTCGTGAAATCGATCAAATCTCAGCTCGATGGCGATGTGGAATACAATGAGGAAGTGACCGCTCCCCAGAGGGTCAGTCTTGGAGGAAAAATGACAGGCGCGGGTCATTTGAGCGGCGACGATGAAGGAGATGATTTTTATGAGGAAGCCAAGGATATAGTAATCAAGGCAGGGAAAGCCTCCGCGTCGCTTCTCCAAAGAAGGCTTCGGGTCGGTTATGCCCGCGCGGCGAGGATTCTCGACATTTTGGAGGCCAATGGCGTGATTGGACAGGCAGACGGATCAAAGCCCAGAGAGATATTGGTGGATGCTCCTGCGAGCGGATCGGCCGCTCCCGGCGACGTCCAATACGAAGACGAGCTCGATGACCAAAAAAAACGAGAACGTTGGCAAATGTGATGAAAGGGGGTATAATACATAAAACAAAAACAAAATAAAAGACAGGATTTTCGCCTGTTTTAATTGTGGCAAATTTATAACTTTATGCTTCGCGGTTTCACGCAAAAAAAAGTTCATTCATATACTCTTGGCGAACAGCTCAAGAATATTCGAAGCACCGGTCGGATCACCCTTTTTGAGGTTTCGCGGGAAACAAAAATACCCGTGAAATATTTGGAAATGATTGAAGAAGGGAAATATGAAACTCTTCCCCCGGATGTCTATGTAAAAGGATTTCTCAAGGGATACGCCGAATTTTTGGGAGCTGATTCAAAAAAAATAATCAATTTATATCAGCGGGAGCGGGACATAAAAAGCAATCTCAGTGGGGACGACAAAAAGAAAGCGCCAGTGAAGATTTCAAAACCGGTCCGCTTCGTGGTCACGCCTCGCATCATTATCGCTTCGGTCGTCGCGCTTGTTGTTTTTGGCGGATTTTTCTATATTTATAGACAGATTGGAAAATTTGCGGCGGTTCCGCGGCTGGTTGTCACCGAGCCGTCGGATGGGGAAAATGTAGAGGGAAATTCTATTGAGATCGCGGGACTGACGGACAAAGACGCCAAGCTTACGATCAATGAACAACCGATAGTGGTAAACGACAAGGGAGAGTTCAAGGAAAATGTTCTTTTGCAAAAAGGTATCAACGCGATAACGGTCTCTTCCGTGAATCGTTTCGAAAAATCAACTTCTGAAACGTTCAATATCAAATCCAATTATCAATCTCCGGAGCTTGCCGATACTCCAAGCGAAGGAAAAGTGAGTGGCGAAGAAGACGCGCGAAAAAGCGGAGTGAGTGTTATCGTGCGAGCGGAGTCTCTGCCTATTTGGCTTTCGGTGGAAGCGGATGGAAATCTGGTATATTCCGGGACAATGCTGCCGGGAGCGGTCCAAAATTTCGATGGCGAGAAAGAGGTGCGGGTCACGAGCGGAAAAGCGAATCAAACTTTTGTTCGGGTAAACGGAAAGGATGAAAAAAAATTGACGGATGATCCGGGAATTGTGAGAGACGTGCTGTTCACATCCAATGACTAATTTTTAAAAATTATAATTTTATGTCAAAAAATCAAGAAAAAGAAGACAAGCAGATTGTTCTTGACGAAACCGTCAAAGAGATCAAAGATCGTTTCGGAGAAGGTTCGATCATGAAGCTTGGTGACGTGAAGAAGGTGGATGTCGCCGCGATCCCGACCGGCGCGCCTTCGCTCGACATTGCGCTCGGGATTGGCGGTGTACCAAGAGGCCGCATTATTGAAATATACGGTCCGGAATCATCTGGGAAAACAACGCTCGCGCTCCATATTGTCGCGAATGCCCAAAAAAATGGTTCAGCCGCATTCATCGACGCGGAGCATGCGCTTGATCCTTCCTATGCCAAAAAAATTGGCGTGAAGATCGAAGATCTTTTGATCTCCCAACCAGATAACGGCGAACAAGCCCTTGATATTGTCGAAACGCTGGTGAAGTCGAACTCGGTGGATGTGATCGTGGTCGACAGTGTGGCGGCGCTCACGCCACAGGCTGAGATCGAAGGTGAAATGGGCGATCATCATGTCGGACGACAAGCGCGCCTGATGTCCCAAGCCCTTCGCAAGCTCACGGCGATCGTCGCCAAAGGCAATGTGACCATCATTTTCATCAACCAGATCCGGATGAAGATCGGCGTGATGTTCGGGAACCCGGAAACAACGTCTGGTGGGCAGGCTTTGAAATTCTATTCCTCCGTTCGCATCGAAGTCCGCCGCGCGGCGCAGATCAAACAAGGCGAGCAGATCGTCGGCAACCGCGTGAAAGCGAAAATTGTCAAAAACAAAGTTGCGCCTCCTTTTCAAGTGACGGAATTTGATATTATGTACAACGAAGGTATCTCCAAAGAGGGCGACATAATCGATACGGGCGTGAAATATGAAGTTGTTACTAAAAGCGGAAATTCATTTTCTTTTGGAGAGATAAAACTCGGCGTCGGCCGGGAAAAAGCGAAAACTTTTTTACGAGAAAATCCGAAAGTCTATATCGAAATCGAAAAAGCGCTCAAAGAAAAAGTGAAACTGTAAATGTTCTTTTGAAATAACAAAAAAAGCGGTGCTTCGGATGGCGCCGCTTTTTTTGTTATATAAATCGTAGTATGTTATTTCGCCCGTTCTGAATATTCTCCCGTGTCCGTGTTGATGCGGATGACGTCTCCTTGTTTGATGAAAAGAGGCGTGTTCACCTTGATGCCGGTTTCAAGCGTCACCTGTTTTGTTCCTCCATCGGCGGTGTTGCCTCGGATGGCGGGTGGAGCTTCCGTGACGCGGAAATCCATTTTGACGGGAAGCTCGATGTTGATCGGAGTGGTGCCATAGACCAAAACCGTGACCTCTGTACCCTCGATAAGATAATTTGTGAAATTTCCGAGAACTGATTTCAAAAGAGAAAATTGTTCGTAAGTCGCGTTGTCCATGAAAAAATAGTTTTCACCTTCTTTGTATAGATATTGCGCTTTTGATTTTGCGATCTCAGCTTCTTCGATCTTGTCGGATCCCTGAAAAGTTTTTTCCATCACCGCTCCGGTCTTGAGATTGCGAAGTTTGGTGCGCAGAACCGCACCGGCCCGGCCCGTTTTTGAATGTTGATGAAAAATAACGAGATAGGGCTCGTTATTTAACGTCATTGTTTTGCCGGTTTTGATATCGGATAGATTCAGCATGATCTACTTTATTGTGTACGACAAGAGTGCCATTGCCCGCGCCCTTTTGATGGCCCGGGTGATCATCCTCTGGTGCTTGGCACAGTTTCCCGTTCGCCGCGGCGGAACGATTTTGGCGTGCATGTTCATGAAACGCCTCAAAAGCTGCGTGTCTTTGTAGTCCACAGCGTTGACATTGTTGGCGCAGAAATAACATGATTTTGGCGCGACGGGAGCAGTTTGCTGGTTTGGTGAATATTTTTTCATAACTTAAAATGGAATATCTTCAATTTTTACTTCATCTTGATTTTCATCGATTTGGATCGTGGGGATTTCTTCCGGCTGGGGAGGAGCAACTTGATTTCCGGCTTGCGACGGCATTGTCGGTGCGGCAGGTTGGAAAGGCGCAGCACCACCTTGCGGTTTTCGGTCGAGCATTTGCATATTTTCGGCGATAATCTCGGTCATATATTTCTTGGCTCCGCTTTGATCCTGCCAGCTTCTTGTCTGTAAGCGGCCTTCGAGGAATATCTTGCTTCCTTTGCGAAGATATTGGCCGGCAATTTCGGCCAAACGGCGCCACATCACGATATTGTGAAATTCAACTGCTTCTTTTTTCTCGCCGGATTGCGGATCTTTCCAAACGCGGTTTGTCGCGATGGCAAAGTTCGCGACTGATTGGCCCGAAGGAGTGGATCGCAATTCAGGATCGCGCGTCAAATTCCCAATGAGGAGGACTTTGTTGAGAGACATAGCGTTAAAATTAAGAATTATTAATTTTGCTAGAAAACTTTTTTATCCCTGGTTTTCTTCCAAAAGCTCGCTCAACTTATCGTCCAGTTCTTTCATGCCGACTTTTGTCTCAGCTTCATCCAGTTTGGCCTCTTGAGCTTCGGTCTTTTTTTCTATTTCCGGCCTTTTTTCGTTTCGGGAGACGTGCCTCACTGTTTCATGGCGCGGTGCGTTGCGCTCGGCTGAAACATTTCGGGCAGGAGCATTTTCCCCGGCTTGAGCGCCGATCTGTTTTCCGATTTCCGCGGCGCGGACAATGATATGGCGCATCAGTTTGTCATTCATTGCCAGACGGCGGCCTATTTCCGGAATATTTTCTGTTTCGTCGAGCGTGAAGCGGCAAAAGCTGAAAAATCCGTGCGTTTGCTTTTTGATCGGATGGGCAAATTTCCTTTTTCCGATATCGGAAAAATCAACGGAAATTTTCCCGCCCTGGCTTTCAAGAATCTCAACAATTTCTTTCTTTATTTCTCCTATCCGGTCTTCATTTGCGACCGACGTGAAGAAGAGAAGCTCGTATTCCATGTATTTCTTTGCGAATAATTAATATAAATCCACCAAGAAAGCCGTATCCTTTGGTGGAAATTGACTTCTTATCTCTGCCGAGACGGAGCGAGGAGTCTTTGGGCTTTCTTGATTGTGAATACAGCCTATCATGTTTCCCATTTTTTCGCAAGTTTTTCTTCTTCAGCCAGATGCATCGCGTAGGTTTTGGCGAAAAAAGTTCGGGCGATGTGAAAAATGCCATAAGTAATAAAAAAGGCCGAGAAAACGTCGATGGAATAGTGTAAATGGCCCAAAAGAACCGTTATCCCAAAGAAAAGGGTCGCGAAAAGAAATATTTTTCGCAAAAGCTTGTTTTCCCAATATATCAGGCTCATAAGAAAAGGAAGACCGGTATGCGAAGAGAAGAAAAGGTCGTCTTGAGACGTCAATCTCTTATAAATTATTGCCGGATGAAGGTAAGAATGATCCAGAGGAATTGCGAGATGGGTGAGGCTGATGAAAAAAGAGCGGATGACAATGAACAAGGCAATACTTTTCAACACAAAAGGCAATCCCTTTGGTTCGCGTATCTGAAGAAGAACCACGAAAAGCCAAAAAATGGCGAATCCCTGATAGAAAATAAAATTGACATTGAAAGTGGGAATGTTATCAAGAATGATATCGGTCACGGGGTTGCTGGCGCTGTGAGTCGCATAAACATCGGCGGATGTGTTGATAAAAAGGCTTGCCGCAAGAAACAGAAAACCCAGAAGAACGTTGCTCCGATATGATTTGTCAGACCAGCAGGACTTATGCTTACGCAATGTTTTTCCCATATTTAGAAGTATGCCTTTTCACCGATGAGTTGGTCAAGCGGCACAATTTCAAAACCTTTCGCTCGAATGCCGTCGATGATAGCAGAAAGGGCTTCGATGACATTTTCGCGGGGATAATTTATTTTCGTATCTCGTCCGTCGTGAAGAGTGATGATCGATCCGGGTTTTATGCGCCTCAAAATATTTTGAGTAATTTTTTCCGGCGAGGTGCCGGCGTTGTAATCAGTAGTAATATCGTTCCACAATATAATATCATAACCCTTTTTTTTCAATGAATTGATCATCATTGGCGATTTGAATCCGTGGGGCGGCCGAAAATATTTTGAGCGTAAGCCGCTGGCAGCATATATTGCCTGCTCCGCCTCGGCAGCATCATTGTCAACGCTCCTGGATCCTTTCAAAAAAAGGAGCCAGGGATGATCGAAGCTGTGGTTTCCGATCGTGTGTCCGTCGGCTATTTCTCTTTGGACTATATCCGGATACAGCTGTGCGTTTTTTCCTATCAGAAAAAAAGTGGCTTTCGCATTTTTGGCATTCAGGATATCAAGAATTTTCTTGGTTGCATCTCCATAAGGTCCGTCGTCGAATGTGATAGCGACAATTTTTTGATTTTTATCTTTTAAACTTCCTTGATGAAAGGTCGATCCGAAAATGTTCGTCTGGGGAGCGAATACTCCGTAGGAAAGAACTGTCAATATTATCAGCGTGACAACGAATCCGCCGGCATAGTAGTTTTCCCGTGTTTTCCCGCCGTCTTTTTCGCGTATGTCCGGTTGAACGGAAAGGGCCTTGCTGCTGAATTTAATAATAACAAATTTTGATATGACAACGAACGATTCTCTGATTGCTTTCGAAAGCACAAACAGAATATTTTTATGTCCGCCCGAATACCTTCTGAAAGAAGTTTTTACTTTTAGCTTGGAATCGAAATATACTTTCCCAAATTTCGCCGCTTTTTTTGCCATATCAATATCCTCGGCATGCATGATCTTGGGGTCAAATCCGCCGCTTTTTTCATAAGCCTCTCTTCTCAGAGCCATGTTTGATCCGGTGAGAAAAGGCGAGTACGGGCTTAAGATGTATTTCACTGCGAGGTTGTTTATCGGCAAAAAAATTTTATTGGCCAATAAGTTAATAATAAAACCAACCCCATCAAACATGAAAAATCCTCCAACTGCTGCAATATGTTCATTTGAATTGAATATATGATTTAAGCGCGCTATCCAGTCAGGCGGGACTTTTGAATCTGCGTCTGTGTAGGCCAGTATTTCCCCGGTAGATTTCTCATAGCCTTTGCGTCTAGCAGCGGAGATGCCCTTTCTCCCCTCATAGAGAACAATCGCTCCGTTTTCCCCTGCGATTTCCGCGGTCTTGTCGGTGCTCGCGTTATCAACAACGATTATCTCTATTTTCCCCGGATAATCCTGTTTTTTCAGGGATTTCAAACAGTCGGCAATAGAATCCTCTTCGTTGAAGGCAGGAATTATTACGGAGAAAGAATAGGATTTCTTTGGCTTGCCGCTATTCATCGGTTTTCGCATTATTGTTTTTCTTCGGATTAAAAACAGTCGCATAATAAAAGTTTATTTTTTTCAGAAATTCAGCTCGTGAATATTCCAGAGATTTTTTTCTGGCGGCGGCGGAGTATTCTTTTCTCAAGTCGTTGTTATCCAGCAAAAGAAGAAGTTTTTCAGCCATATCCTTTGGATCGTCGGGGTTTGCCAACAGACCGTCGGTTTTATCACTGATGATCTCGGTGAAAGATTTTGCGTTCGCGGCAACAACAGGCAATCCCGCAGCCATTCCCTCCATCACTGAGATTCCGAAAGTTTCTGTTTTTGAAGCGGTCACGAAAATATCATTGGCCTGTGTTGCGGATACCAGATCTTTGCCGAAAAGAAATCCGGCGAAAAAAATATTTTTGCCGATTCCAAGCTTTTCGATCAATTTTTTCAAATTATTTTTTTCGGGCCCGTCGCCGATGATCATCAAAGTGGTTTCCGGGTTTTTTTTGAGGACTAGCGCAAAAGCCTTGAGAAGCACATCAAGACTCTTTTCATAACTTAGCCGTCCCATATAAACAATTGATTTTTGTTTTAGTCCGAAATTGGCTTTCAATTTTTCTCTTTGGATCGGATCAATGGGATGGAAAAGGTCGGTGTCGATTGCATAGGGCAACACCCCTGATGGCTTGGTGATCCCGCCTTTTTTGAACTCATTCATTGAAATTTTTGAAGGAGCAAGCACCAAGTCACAGCGGTTATAATAGGAGAGTATTATTTTCCAGGATAATTTTTTCATCCAATCGTAGTTGAGCCAGACGTGTTTCAAATAAAAATCATAAAAAGTATGATGTGTGCCGACAATGGGTATTTTCAGCATTTTGGCGGCGATCATCGCTTCGAGTCCGACGGAAAAGGGGGTATGGGTGTGGATCAGATCGATTTTTATTTTTTTGAGCAGACGGTATCCTTTTCCGGTGGGAATGGCGAAACGTTCTCCCTTGTAGATGAAAGCGGGAATGGATGGGAGCAGGACGATCTTGTATTTTCGGCCCGGATCAACAGAGATATTTTTCGAAGCTGTGACAACCCAAACTTCGTTATTATCTTCTGATAATATTCTGGCCAAATAGTCTGTATGGGTTGATACGCCGTTGACCTGAGGTGGAAATGTATCGCTGAAAATCGCTATTTTCATAGTGTTTATCAAAATTTATTCTTCAAAAAAGTATTTCTTGTATAACGGCTAAATCCGAATGAAAAAAGCAGGATCGCTGCAGCGAGTGCAACCAGAAAGACAATCCGAAAACCTTCTTCCACCCGGAGATATACATTGCCGAAAAAAAATCCGATCGACATGAGAGAGCCGGCCCAGATCAGCCCACCCAAGAAGGTGTATAATCCAAACTTTTTTAGCGGAACACGCGACATTCCTGCCACTATCATAATGGGGACGGCAAAACCAAAGCCGGCGGTCAATTTTGATCCAAAAAGGATCTTGCCCTCATGTCTTCGGAACTTGAATTTGAGCGTTTCAATGTTTTTTTCCGAAACATTGAAAAATTTTCCGATTTTGTAAACGGTTCGATGCAAGCCAAGGCGGCCGATCTCGTACCATATAAAATCACCCAATAAATCGCCGGCTACAAGAAGAAGGTAGGCGGACAAAAAATGAAAATAGCCCAAACGGAGAAAAAAACCGGTTATGATCATAACAGTCGGGCCTTCGATCAAAGATCCGGCGAAGATAGCAGGGTATCTGAAAGCCAGCAAGAGCGACTCAATTGCCATATGAAAAAACTTAGTGTATATGCTTTATCTTACATTTTATCAGGCTGGATATCAACAGGAGTCTGATTTCTTTGTTTTGCTGTTTTGCCAATTTTATGCTAAATTATTGGTATAGCAGTCAAAGACCTCTTTATGTTTGATGAAGCGAAGGTACAAAAAGATCTCGAGAAAATGCGAAAGACATATGAAAAGGCGATCAGAAAGATCGCCGATTTGAGGAAAGAACAGGACAAGATCGGGAGGGATATTGAAGAAATAATCAGTAAACAAAAGGAATAAAAATATGTCATTGGAACATTTCAAACAACCAGAAGTGAGCCGTGAAGAGATCACCACACCCGAACTTGTTCAGGAGAGAAAGGCAGCCTATGAACAGGCAGAAGCGGATTTGCGCCTGGCCAATGAAAAATGCCTGAAGAAAGCGGATCAGATCAAAAATGAGGAGATGAGAAAGCTGGTAATGGCCCGTTCAGGACTTGTGTCTGTCCGGCTGGCAGAAATAAATCGGGAAGTAATGGTTGGCTTGAGCTAATCCTATATCTTAAACTCGATCACATCCCCGTCGACGACGACGTATTCTTTTCCCTCGGTGCGGAGTGAGCCGAGGTCGCGAGCTTTGCTCCAAGATTCGGCCTCGAGAAGTTTTTTCCAGTTGATGACGTCGGCGCGGATGAATTTTTCTTCAAAATCACTGTGAATAGCTCGACCGGCGATTGGCGCGGTGGAGCTTTTTTTGATCGTCCAGGCTCTCGTCTCGTCTTCGCCTGTGGTGAGAAAAGTGATGAGGTTCAAGATCTCATAAGACTTCAAGATCAATTGATCCAAGCTGGATTTCATTCCCAATTCCGCGGCTTCCTCAGCTGACATTTGCGACAGTTCCTCTTCGATTTTGATGTCGATCGAGACGGTTGGATATTTTTGTTGCAAGGGCACAAAATCTGCCATATTTTTTTCGCTCGTGTTCAAAACAAAAAGCGTAGGTTTCCAAGTGAGGAGCTGCAGGTCTCGCACCAGCTCAAAATCTTCGTCAGACATTTCAAATTCTCGCGCCAATTTTCCCTCGTCCAAGATATTTTTGATATTTTTGATGATTTCCAGTGTTCGGACAGCAACTTTATTCTGTCCGCGGGCTTCTTTTTCAAGTTTGGAAATTCTTTTGCCGACAGTTTCAATATCGGCGAGGATGAGTTCAGTATTGATCACTTCGATATCGCTCGCCGGATCGATTTTGTTGTGGACGTGAGTGATGTCGCTGTCTTCAAATACGCGAACTACTTGGGCGATGGCATCCACTTCCCGGATGTGCGCCAAAAATTTGTTCCCAAGTCCTTCCCCCTGAGCGGCTCCGGCAACGAGCCCCGCTATGTCAACAAATTCAATGATGGTCGGGACAATTTTGGCCGACTTGGACATATTTGCCAATTTTTCCAAGCGCTCGTCCGGCACTTTCACGATTCCGACATTCGGTTCGATCGTGCAGAAAGGATAGTTGGCGATATCGACTGGATTTTTGGTGAGGGCCTTGAACAATGTGGATTTTCCGACATTGGGGAGGCCTACGATTCCGACTTTGAGAGACATAGGATTTAATTAATTTCCTATTAACTGTAGGCTATATTTAGATAATTGACAATAGATAAGCAAAGTGTTTAACTTATTTATCGCACTTTAAATGCTGGCGAGCATAAACGCAAAGGGGGACATTATGGCACGGGAAAAAGCGTTTGTTAAAATATCCGGTGATCTTTTTCAAAGGAGGGACGTGATTCAATGGATAAAAGAGTTAGCAAAAAAATATCACGTCGTGCTATGTGTGGGAGGAGGAAATTAAAAAAAATCAGGGTAGTTGGATTTCCGCGGCTGCCTGATTCAAAAGGGATATAACCAGTACTTCCCGACATAAAATTTTAGCCAAAGGGCGGACAAAATTGTCCGCCCTGATTTTTATCTAAAGAAGAATTATATTTTGAAATAGTCTGAAACTATTTTCGTGAAATTTTCAATGTCCTTCAATCCTTCTTGCAGAATGGCGGAAACAACTTCGTAGTCTATTTTTTCATAATCATGCGCGACGACATTGCGGAAGCCTGTCATTTTGATCATTTTCTCTGTGAGGTCGCTTGGAATCACTTCTTCTTCGTTCAGAATATGGAAAGACTCGCTCATTGAAGTCGGCTTTCTGAATTTTTTGTATGAAATAGTCGCATCGGCAAGGTCGATCGCTGATTGGGTAGCAAGATAAAGATATCTTTCAACCGCGCCTTTTTTGTCGACATCATTCAAAATTTCATCAATCGAAAAATTTCTATATCTTTCGAGCGTTTTCAAATATTTTCTAATTGAACTTATTCTGTTTTCGATAACGGAAATTTCGGTCATATGTTTATTGCGCTTTGGTAAGGCCGTGCCTCACGAGCATTTGATGAAAATCAAAATAGGTTTGCAAAATTCTGGGTTCGACCAAAATCCTGTAGGGCTCTTTTTCATAGATCAATTTTCCGTCTTTGATTATCCGGTATTTGATCTCCGGCGATTCGGCGGTATTCAGAACCACAACATCGATTTTGTCGGTCTCGAGCGCTCGAGAGAGATCATCCATCAGCAAAGATTTGATGTCGAACATTTTTTTACGGTCCTTTTCATTGAGATACACGGCAAAATCGTAGTCGCTTTTCGGTCCCTCTCTTTTTTCCGCGCGGGAACCGAAAAAATACGCCAGTTTTATTTTCGGATATTTCGTGAATATGGAGATAACTTTTTCAATAGTTTCATTTTGCATATGCCTAAAAGATAGCATATATATAAAGAAAATCAAATTTATATTCTCGCTACAAATTCTTTATCTTCCCGTCGGCTTCAAGTTTTTTGACCACATCCGAAACAAGCTGGGATTTGTTGCGGTCACAGATGAGAATAGCGTCGTTGGTGTCGACAATAATCAGATCTTTCACGCCTATTGTTGTGATCAATTTGTCTGATCCATAAACCAAAAGATTTTCACTGTCGAAATTGATATGTTCGCCGCGGACGAAATTTTCTTTGTTATCTGAAATGAGAGTGTCCTTGAGTGAAGTCCATGATCCGACATCGGACCAGCTTAACTTCAAAGGAATAACTGCTACTTTCGGCTCATTTTCCATGATCGTGTATTCAACGGCATTTTTGTCCATTTCAGGATATTCTTTTTCCAAAACTTCCTGATATTTTTTTTCTTCAATTGCTTTTCTAATCTTAAGCAGTCTTGTGTACGTATCTGGCGCGTATTTTTCAAATTTTTCAATGATTGTCTTGGTCTTCCATATGAACATTCCTGAGTTCCAAAAGAATTTTCCGGATTCCAGATATTTTTCAGCTGTTTCAAAATTTGGTTTCTCGACATAACGCAGTGACTTGAATATATCAACGCCATCAACCTTTTCAAGAAGTCCGTTTTTTTCAATATATCCGTATCCGGTTTCGGGAGCGGTTGGTTCGATACCGAAAGTCACGAGATAGTCAGGATTTTTTTCGAGAAATTTTTCACTCGCTTTTATTGCATCAAGCAAGGGCTTGGGATCTTCGATGAAATGATCCGCCGCGAAAATTCCCATTATTTCATTTTCATCTTTTGAGGAAATGATGGCGGAGAGAAGAGCAACTGTCGGAGCAGTTCCTCTTCCAATCGGTTCGGCGATGATATTTTCTTTCGGGAATTCCAAAATTTCTTTCTCCACCTCGCCGACATACTCTTTGTTCGTGGCTATGAAGATATCTTCAGGATCGGCGATTCTCCGCAGGCGCAAATAGGTTTCCTGAAGCATTGTTTTGTCTCCCGTGAGGCACTGGAACTGCTTGGGTTTTCCGGCTCGGCTCACGGGCCAAAGACGCGTCCCTTTTCCACCGGCCATAATGACTAGTTTCATGATATTTTTGTTAACAATTTGGATAATTATATATTTTCCCTATATAATGGTAGCTGAGAGGGCTTAATTTGTAAACCAATAGAAATGGCAGAGACAAATCCGAAAATTTTCAAAGCCTATGATGTCAGGGGACTGTACAACATTGATTTTGACGATCAAACGGCATATGAAATCGGTTTGGCCTACAGCCAGATGCGAAAGAAGGAACTGCAAAAAGAAGAGGGGCTCAAAATTGTGGTCGGATATGATATGCGTGTTTCTTCTCCGGCTCTCAAGAATAGGTTGATGCAGGGACTCGTGGACGGCGGTATGGATGTCATCGACATTGGCCTGGCTTCCACGCCGACTTTCTATTTTGCGGTGGCCCATTATGGATATGATGGGGGAATTTTGGTTTCTGCTTCTCATAATCCGAAAGAATACAACGGATTCAAACTTGTTCGCGAGAAGGCGTCGCCTATTGGAGAAAATACGGGGATGCACGATTTGAGAGACTTGATGATGGGGAAAAAAATTGGAAAGTCCCGAAAGGCCGGGAAAATCGTTCAAAAAGAGGGAATTCTCGCGGATCAGGTGGCTCACGATTTGAAATTTGCGGATGTCTTGAAAATAAAAAAAATGAAAATCGCTATTGATCCGGCCAATGCAATGGGAATTTTGTATTTCGACGAATTGTTCAAGTATGTTCCGGGGGAAATCGTCAAAATGAACTGGGATCTTGACGGGACCTTTCCGGCTCACGAGGCGGATCCCTTGAAGCCGGAAAATATGGAAGCGCTTTGTGAGAAAATAAAAGAAACAAATTCGGATCTGGGAATTGCGACTGACGGCGACGGAGACAGGATTTTTTTCGCTGATGACAAGGGGGAGCGGCTCGATCCGGGAATAACAAGAGCGATTCTTTGTAAATTGTTTTTGCGTGAAAAGCCGGGATCAAAGATCGCTTATGATATCCGACCGGGAAGAATAACTCCGGATACGATTGTTGAGAATGGGGGGACGCCGATCGTCACAAGGGTCGGACACTCGCTTATCAAAGAACAAGCAGTCCGGGAAGGCGCGTATTTCGCAGGGGAGTCTTCCGGACACTTTTTTCTGAATATGGAAGAGGGCTGCTATGAAATTCCAATGATCGTGACGTTGAAATTGTTGGAAGAATTGTCCCAAAGCGGCATGAGTTTTTCGGAGTACATAAAGCCATACAAAAAATATTTTCATTCGGGAGAGATCAACTCGAAAGTGGCGGATGTTCAAGAAAAAATCGAAGAGATTAAAGAAAAATATGCAGACGGAAAACAAAATGATATGGATGGCATATCGATTGAATATCCGGACTGGTGGTTCAACGTCCGCGGTTCGAACACAGAGCCGGTTTTGCGGCTCAATCTCGAAGCTAGGACGGAAGAGATGATGAAAGAAAAAAGAGACGAGGTTTTGGGGATCATACGGTCATAATTTTTTCTGCAAATTTAAAAGCCCTCAGCTGATGGTTCCAGCCGGGGCTTTTTTGTTCTCTTTAAGCAGGGCTTGAATTGAAGTATATCTCCCAGTAGCCGCTGATGCTTTTGTAGGCAAGATAATTGCCAACCGACAGGACTAAGACAAAGGACAGCAAGACGGAAAAATTTGATATTTCTAAATTAAACGGAGTTAGGTGATAGAATAATGCCCACCAATTGATAATGAAACACTGGAGGAACATTTTCCTTTTGCCCCATCGGTTTGCCTCCACGGGAAGTTTTTTCGCCAGACCATACAGGCCGGCAAAGAACAAACACAGTTCAATTCCCACCATAATCGCCAGGAGAGACAGAATGGTTGTTGCAAAAAACGATGGAATATTCCAAAAAGTCGCAAACATAAAGAAAAATTGCGAGCAGGTGAACAGTTTGTCCCTGAATCTATCGAGGATGGATCCAAAAAGAGATTCTATTCCGAGCCATCTTGCAATTATTCCATCCAGAAAATCAGTTGCTTCTGTTGCGACAATAAGAGAAAAATTCAAGAGTCCCGTTGCGCCTTGAATGGTCAGAATGATGCTCCAAGTCGCCGTGAATATTCCGACGATGGTCACAAAGTTCGCCAAATTGCTGTATATTTTTTTCACGACTGCGTCCCCCTTGGTTGTGAAGGTTCAAAAGAATTTTTATTTTTACAAAATTTTTATGCCAGCAATCCAACTCTTTCTCTCACTGCATTCATTTTCTCTTCCGCCAATTTTTTGGCCTTTTCTTTTCCTGCTTCCAATATCTTCAAAACTTCGTTATCGTCAATCGAATTGTATTTCTCCTGAAAATCTTTCAAGAAATCAACAATCACTTCAGCAAGATCTGCTTTGAATTCAGAATAGCTTTTGCCTTTGTAAGATTCCTCGATGTCTTTGGGTTCGGCGTTGTCGAGAAGCGCATATATATTGATCAGATTCTTGATGGCCGGTTTGTCGTCGGCATATTTGATATCTTTTCCGCTGTCGGTGACGGCTTTTTTGATCTTTTCGCGTATTTTTTCAGGAGTGTCGGTGAGAGCGATATAATTGTACTCGGATGCGGCGGATTTTGACATTTTTTTTGTCGGGTCATCGAGTCCCATGATTCGCATTCCTTCTTTTGCAACAAATGGTTCGGGAACGACGAAAGTTTCACCGAAAGTGCTGTTGAATCTTTTCGCGAGAGTGCGGGCGAGTTCGACGTGCTGGAGCTGGTCTTCACCGACGGGAACGACATTCGTGTTGTAGAGAAGAATATCCGCGGCCATAAGAACGGGATAGTTGAAAAGCCCCGCGTTGATATTTTGCTTATTTGCAGAAGACTTGTCCTTGAACTGGGTCATTCGTTCGAGCTCCGGAATTTTTGTGATCGTGTTCAGAATCCAGGCGAGTTCTGAGTGTTGGGGAATATGAGACTGAACAAAAATCGTTGACTCTTGCGTATCTATACCTGCGGCGAGATAGATCTTTGCCATCTCGATCGTTTTTTTGCGGAGCTCATCGGGGTTTTGGGGGACGGTGATGGCGTGAAGATCGACGACCGAAAATATCGATTCATATTTTTCCTGAAGGGCAATCCAGTTTTTGATCGCGCCCAGGTAGTTTCCCAAATGAAGCGTTCCAGAAGGCTGAATGCCTGAAAAGATGCGTTGTTTCATATGTATTTGATAAGAGATTATTCTAGAGGTATAATAGGGTCAAGCGGCGGGATTGTCAAAATTTGACGCCTAAATTATTACTTGCTAATATTCCCCAAGCTTTCAATCTACTATGCTGCGCTTGATCATTCATGTTTTATCCAACGCCATTGGTATCTGGGCGGCGACGCGCCTGGTGCATGGAATTCATTTCTATGGCAGTTGGAAGTGGCTGATTTTAGCCGGCGCGGTGTTGGGACTCATAAATTTCATCATCAAGCCGATCATAAAGCTGATTTCTCTTCCGCTGATCTGGATCACGCTTGGACTTTTCACGATTGTTATCAACGTGTTTCTGCTCAATCTTGCGTCCAAAATTGTCACGGCATTCGTGATCGACACCTGGACCGCGGCCTTTTGGGGGGTGATCGTGATAAGCCTCATAAATTTTGTCACTCTGTCCCTGATCAAGGATAATAATCATGCCAAATAGTCTAAATTTTTAACCACAGTTATTGCAATGCTTCAAAATATTCTCATCTGGGCGCAAATAATCGTTTCGGTTCTGCTCACAGTATCTATTCTTCTTCAAAACCGAGGTGCCGGACTCTCAGCTTCTTTCGGGGGAGACTTTGGGGGATATTATACAAAACGGGGAATGGAAAAATTTCTTTTCGGAGCTTCAATCGCTTTTGCAGTTGTTTTTATTGGACTTGCTATTGCCAATATTTATCTTGGTTCGAAAAATATTTAATGTTCATATAAGTGAATAGATTTTTTGGGCAAAAATTTTCCCGAATATTTTCCGTCAAGGAGCGGATGATGGTGCTTGGCCTGATTTTGGTGGTGGCAATATCACTTGTGGCGACGATCGGAGGCATTTATTTTTCTCTCACCAAGCCGATTCCAGTTGCGGGTGGTGACTATTCCGAAGGGATTATTGGCCAGCCGATGTATGTGAATCCGGTGCTTGCAGCGGGAAACGAAGCGGACAGCGATATGGCGCAGCTTATCTATTCCGGACTTTTTAAGCATGACAGCAATGGCGGAATTGTGCCGGATCTGGCTGAAGGGTACGAAGTTTCGAGCGACGGGCTTAGCTACACTGTAAAAATCAGAAAAGACGTGAAGTGGCACGATGGCGAACCTTTTTCGCTGGATGATGTCATCTTTACGATCCAGGCGATTCAAGATCCTGCTTTCAAAAGTCCGCTTCGCCAAAACTGGCAGGGCGTGGGAATGGAGCAGCTTGATGATCAGACGATAAGATTCACTCTTCCTTCTCCGTATGCGTATTTTTTGAACAATCTTACCACTGGGATCATTCCAAAGCATGTTTGGGAAACTGTCGCGCCGACGAATTTTTCTCTCGCAGAATACAATCTGCATCCGATCGGCACGGGTCCGTATCAATTTTCCGATTTTGAAAAGGATTCGGGAGGAATGATATTGTCGTTCAAACTTCTGGCAAACGCCGACTATTATTCCCAGAAGTCGTATATCAGCACCATCACTTTCCAATTTTATCCGGACGAAGATTCGATGATCGAGGCTTTCAACAACAAGCAGATCTTTGGAATAAGCTCTGTTTCTCCCGAAAAATTGGGAGACATAAAAAGCTCGCGAAGCACGAACGTCATTTCCACGAGCCTGCCCCGCTATTTTGCTGTTTTCTTCAATCAGCAAAAAAGCAAAATTTTCGCGGACAAAGACGTGAGGAAGGCGCTTTCAATGGCCGTAAACCGGCAAGATATGGTAGACAAGGTTTTTGGCGGGCAGGGGAAAGGAATATTTTCCCCGATCCCTTCCGGAAATTTTGGCGCTGCGGATGATTTCAAGAAATACGAATTCGATCTCGCCAAGGCGGAAAAAACGCTGGACGACGCCGGATGGAAAAAGGGTGCTGACGGGTTTCGGGCAAAAAGCGGACAGTCGCTTGAGTTCACTTTGGTGACGACCGATTGGCCCCAGCTTGTCGATACGGCGAATATTCTCAAAAGCGAGTGGGAGGCGATCGGCGCGAAAGTGAATGTGGATTCGGAAAGCGTGGGCGATATCCAGCAAAACTTCATTCGGCCGCGCGAGTATGAAGCGTTTCTTTTTGGTCAAAGCTGGTCGACGGCACAGCCGGACCTGTATTCTTTTTGGCACTCTTCACAAACCAAAGATCCGGGACTGAATTTGGCGCTCTATTCCAATCCCGATGTCGACAAAATTCTTGCGAGTCTTCGCGAGGAGTCTGATCCAGGAAAGCGAATTGACCTATACAAAAAATTCCAGCAGGCAGTAGCAGACGATATTCCGGCAATTTTTCTCTATAGCCCGAATTTTCTCTATGTCGTCAACAAAAAAGTGCAGGGAATTGATATCTCATCGCTTGTTTCCTCCGAAGAAAGATTTCAGGATGTTGCAAAGTGGTATATGAAGACAAAGAGAATAAGAAAATAATTTCCAAGTTTATATGCAAAACAAATACGACAAAGAAAATCTCTATGATGTCATCAAAAACATCCCCGACCAGCTGCTGACTGGACTCGAGATCGCCAAAGACGTGAAGATGGATGGAAAGTTTGAATCCATTATGATTTCTGGAATGGGCGGGTCGGCGCTGCCGGGAAATTTGCTGCGGATCTATTTGCATAATATTTTTTTCAAAGGTCCGGCAACCGAAAATCGTTTTGGAATTTATCAAAATCGAAACTATTCTTTGCCGCCGGAGGCTTTTGATAATTGCCTGAATATTATTTCTTCTTACTCGGGTAACACAGAGGAAACGGTTTCGTCTTTTGAGGAAGTGCTTGAAAAGAAGCTGCCATGCGTGGGAATTGCGGCAGGGGGAAAGGTGGTTGAGATGTGCAAAGAAAATAATATTCCATTCGTTCTGATGCCGCCGCCGGAAAAAATTCTTCAGCCTCGAATGGCGCTTGCGTGCAACTTTGCGGCAGTATTCCAAGTCCTCGCAAATTCTGGAATGATCGAAGAAAAAACGAAAGAATTCGAAGAAGCGGCGAGCAAGCTGAAAGAGAATAGCCAATCATTTGAAGAACAAGGAAAAAAAATCGCCGAGGAGGTTGCCGGGAAAACTCCGGTGGTCTATGGAACGACCCGATTCAAATCGCTGGCGATGATCTGGAAGATCATGTTCAATGAAAACGCCAAGACGCCGGCTTTTTGGAATTTTTTCCCCGAGCTCAACCACAATGAAATGATCGGATTCACAAAGCTTCAAGGAAAATTTCATTTGGTGATTTTACGCGATCGGGAGATCGATCAGCGCAATTTGAAAAGAACAGAGATCACGTCGGATATTTTGAAAAATTATGGAGTTGATTCGACGATCGTCGACATGCCCGAGGACGGCATGCTTTTCCGGATTTTTTCGACACTTCAGATCGGTTGTTGGGCATCGTATTATTTGGCTCTCAAATATGAAATTGATCCTACTCCGGTGGATATGGTGGAGGAATTGAAAACAGCATTGACAAAATAGCCGATTGGGTATATAATTAGACAATTGGAGTGCCTTCTTCTCGATTTTTCCTCTTATTCCCTTATTTAAGCCTTTATTCATCATTTTCTTTTTTATTATTCTCGCGAAGGCGGGAATCTAGTTGTTTTTCTGGCGGGGATTGGCATGCTTCGCAGAATTTCGCTTCGCTTTGTTAGCGGGGCGGGCACGCATCGCATATAAGCCTTGGTGGCGGAATTGGCAGACGCGCTAGCTTCAGGAGCTAGTGAGAGCAATCTCATGGGAGTTCGAGTCTCCCCCAAGGCACAAATTTAATCAATCTTTTTAATCAAACAATTTAATCAATCAAAAAAATTATGAAAAAAAATGCAAAGCCGATTGACGGAATAGTTTCCTATTCTGGACAATCTGCAAACTCGCGCCCATCCACCCCTAGCGGACGGATAGGCAGCGGGCAGTCTTCTTCACGAAGAAGGAGAAATTTCGGTTCACGGAAAAGAACCGGACTCGTCCCAAGTCGGCGAAGCGAGCAAAATAAAAAGAACGAAAGCGCTGCGAAGACGGCGGTTTCTTCAGAGTACAAAAAATCTTCCCAGCTTCCCAAGGGGAGTTCTTCGGGGAAGGCGACCGATCGGAAAGTACCTGATGAAAACAAGAATGCTCTTCGTATAATCCCGCTTGGGGGACAGGAAGAGGTTGGCCGGAATATGACTCTGTTTGAATACGGCGGCGACATTGTGATCCTTGATATGGGACTCCAGTTCCCGGAAGAGGATATGCCCGGGATCGACTATATCATCCCGAACACCAGCTACCTCAAAGGCAAAGAAAAAAATATTCGCGGCGTGATCTTGAGCCATTGCCAATAGGATCACATCGGAGCCGCTCCCATCCTTCTCAAAAAACTGAATTATCCGCCGATTGTCGGACGGGATCTCACTTTGGCGCTCGTCAAAAAGAAAATGGAGGATTTTGAAAAAAATTCAGCTCAGAGCCTCAAAACCATGAGAGTGAATTCGGTTCGCGACAAGATACGGCTTGGAAAGTTCGAAATCAGCTTCTTTGATGTGGAGCACTCCATCATGGACGCGGTGGGCGTGATCATCAAAACTCCGTCCGGAACAGTCATCCATCCGGGAGACTGGACGATGGACAAAGACCCGATGAGCGGAAAGGTGATAACTTATACGGACCTTGCGAAGCTTCCCAGTCCCAGAATCCTTATGCTTGAGAGTTTGGGCGCGGTTGATACTCGGCCGGCGGCAACGGGAGAAAAAGAAATGTACAAGAATCTCGAGAGGCTCATTTCCGGGTCCAAGGGAAGGGTTATTATCGGAACTTTTTCCTCACAGATCAGAAGAATTGGGCATCTCATAGAGTTTGCCGAAAAGATCGGAAAGAAAGTAGCGCTTGATGGTTACAGCATGAAAATGAACGTTGAAATCGCCAAGGAGCTGGGATACATAAAAGCGCACAAAGAAACGCTTATTCCAATTTCCGAGGTTCACAATCATCCGGACAATCGCATAATCGTTATTTGCACGGGAGCCCAAGGTGAAGGAAACGCCGTGCTCTCGCGGATCATCACCGACAATCATCGCTACGTGAAAATTCAAAAAGACGACACGGTGGTATTTTCTTCTTCCGTGATCCCGGGAAACGAGCGAACTATCCAGCGTCTCAAGGACAATCTGTACCGCAAGAGCGACAATGTTATCCATAGTGACATAATGGACGTCCACACCAGCGGACACTGCAACGCCGAAGACATCAAGGATATCTTGAAGCAGATCAAACCCGATTATTTTCTTCCCGTTTATGCCAACCATTATATGCTCAAG
Organism: Parcubacteria group bacterium; assembly: GCA_041662765.1. Taxonomy (GTDB): domain Bacteria; phylum Patescibacteriota; class Minisyncoccia; order Moranbacterales; family UBA11712; genus JAPLXD01. The sequence goes on along the minus strand of JBAZRT010000004.1, from coordinate 8,999 downwards.
GAAGCGGCGCGGCTGGCGCGCGACATTGGTTTCCGCGGCGAAAATATTTTTGTCCTCGACAATGGATCGCAGATCGAATTTGAAAAAGGAAAGGGCAAGGTGCTCGCCAAAAAAGCCGACACAAGCTATGTGATGGTGGACGGGCTCGGAGTGGGCGACATTGGACAGGTAGTCCTTCGCGATCGCCAAGTGCTGGCGCGTGATGGAATGTTCACGATCGTGACGATCATCGACTCCAAGACCAAACGCGTTCTTGGAGAACCGCAAGTGACAAGCCGGGGGTTCATCTATGTCAAAGAGAATTTCGATCTTGTGAACGCGACAAAAAGAAAAGTGAAGGAAGTGGTTCATAGCGCGACCGCGAAAGACGAATCGGTGGATTGGAACTATGTCAAAGATCAGATTCGCGACACGGTTGGCCAGTTCCTCTATACCAAAACCGAACGCCGCCCGATGATATTGCCAGTGGTGATCGAGGTCTAGTTCCTGCAAATATATAGCCCGAATCTGTTGAATAAGGCCCTGCCACCCGGCGGGGCTTTACTTTTTTTGTTTTCTCCTGTACAATTCACGCTTAGCAGTTTTCTTTTTGCAAATATGAACAAATCGCATCTCATCGTCAAAGGCGCGCGGGTGAATAACCTCAAGAATATTTCCGTGAAAATTCCGCGCGACAAGATCGTCGTTGTCACCGGCCTTTCAGGCTCGGGGAAATCGTCTCTTGCTTTTGACACGATTTTCGCCGAAGGGCACCGAAGATACGTTGAGAATCTTTCGGCATATGCTCGGCAGTTTCTTGCTGCTGCACGCCGGCCGGAAGTCGACAAGATCGAAAATCTTTCTCCTGTTATTGCAATCGACCAAAATTTGGTGAATCGCAGTCCGCGTTCGACAGTTGGAACAATGACAGAGCTGTATGATTGGCTGCGTATTCTCTTCGCGCGGATCGGAAAACCTCATTGTCCGAAATGTTCCCGCGAACTTTTTCGAAAAACGGCCTCCGAGATCGCGGATGAAATTTTGGAATCCAAAAACGAGAAAGAAAAAAAGATTGCGATTCTGACCGCGGCAAAGAGCAGCGCCAAATCTCCGGGAGAGATCATTTCAAGCTTTGAACAAATGGGATATGCGAGAGTGAGGATCGGCGGGAAAATGATCCCTGCGTCACAAGCCCGTTTTGAAATAAAAGAAGTAGAGACGCAAAATTTTGCTTCTCTACGCATCGAAGCGGTTGTTGACCGCATAACGCTCAATGAAAAATTTTCCGACAGAGAACGATTGATCGACTCGATAGAAACGGCGATGAAAGTCGGCGGTGGAGAAGTGGTAATTGGTTTTCCCGACGAAGACAAGAAATACAATCGCTTTTTGATCTGTTCGGATTGCGGGGTCTCAATTTCGGAAATAACTCCGCGGCATTTTTCGTTCAACAGCCCCGAAGGCGCTTGCCCGGATTGCGCGGGGATCGGGACAAAACTTGAGGTGGATATCGATCAGGTGATCCCCAACAAGAATTTGAGCATTCGCGAAGGAGCTGTCAAACCTTGGAATATCACAGGCGTCCGCAACGGCGCCGCTTCGCGTCTTGAACAAAATTTGAAAATGTTATCCGACAGATACGGATTTTCTCTCGATACGCCGGTGAAAAATGTCGACAAGAAAGCTTTGGATATCATTTTGCATGGCGCGGAAAGCTTTGAAGGGGTGATTCCCATTCTTGAGAAAAAATACAAAGAAGCCAGCTCTGATTTTTCCCGCGGTGAAGCAGAAAAATATATGATTGTGAAGACCTGTCCCGCATGCGGGGGAAGAAGACTGAAAAAAGAATCTCTCTCGGTCCTGATTTCGGGAATGTCAATTGCTGATTTTTGTGAGACGAGTCTGGACCAGTTAAGCGAAAAATTGAAAACACTTGAAAATGTAGTTGATATTCCGGATTATGGAAAAAAATTGATAAAAGAGATCCTCACGGAAGCGGGGAAGACGATCAACAATCTTTGCGAAGCGGGACTTGGCTATCTGAATTTGAGCCGAAGCGCCAATTCGCTTTCCGGAGGAGAAGCACAACGGGTGCGTCTTGCAGTGCAGATCGGCTCGGGTCTCACGGGGATTCTCTACATCCTTGATGAACCGTCTATCGGTCTCCATGAAAGGGATACGGAAAGGCTGATTGGTGTTTTCAGAAAACTTCGTGAAGAGGGAAACAGCGTGATCGTTGTCGAACACGACGGAGAGATCATGCGATCGGCTGATTGGATAATTGACATGGGCCCTGGCGCGGGAGAAGACGGAGGAGAAATTATTTTTTCCGGACCCGCGAAAAAATTGCTTACTGCGAACACGGAAACTGCGAAGTATATCAGCGGGAAGAATAAAGTATTTTTGAAAAAAACGTACCGAAAAGGGAATGGAAAAAAAATAACAATAACCGGCGCGAAAGAAAACAATTTAAAAAATATCGATATTTCCCTTCCGCTCGGAAAACTGTCGGTGATTACTGGAGTTTCCGGATCGGGAAAAAGTTCTCTCGTAAGCGATATTCTCGGAAAGGCCTTGCGGAAGCATTTTTTCCGGGCGAAAGATATTCCGGGGGCGCACGATAAGATAAAAGGACTTGAAAATATTTCAAAAGTGATCGAAATAGATCAGTCGCCGATCGGGAGAACGCCTCGATCGAACGCTGCGACCTATACGGGAGTTTTCTCCCATATCAGAGAAATTTTTGCGGCCGCTCCGGAGGCCAAAAAAATGAACCTCAACGCGACGCACTTCAGTTTCAATATGAGAGGCGGGCGGTGCGAGGTCTGCCAGGGAGAAGGACAAAAGAAAATAGAGATGCATCTTTTGCCCGACATTTATGTTCCCTGTGAGGCTTGCGGCGGGACGCGTTTCAGCCAAAAAGTTTTGGCGGTTGAGCATCAGGGGGCGAATATCGCCGAGGTGCTTGATATGAGCGTCGACTATGCCTGGCGGTTTTTCCAAAATCATCCGCTTGTAGCGGAAAAACTCGAAACACTCAACCGGGTTGGCCTCGGATATCTCAAGCTTGGCCAGTCGGCTATGTATCTTTCGGGCGGCGAAGCGCAAAGAATAAAGCTCGCGACCGAGCTTGCCCGCCGGACGAATGGAAAGGCCCTTTATATTCTCGATGAACCGACGATCGGTCTTCATTTTGGGGACGTGGCGAAACTTCTCAAGATTCTGGATGAGCTGGTTGAAAAAGGAAATACGGTTTTGATCGTCGAACACAATCTGGACGTTGTTCGCGCAGCCGACTGGGTGATCGAGCTTGGCCCTGAAGGCGGAAAAGAAGGAGGAGAGGTTGTTTTTGAGGGAACACCGAAAGATATGAAGAAGGCGAAAACGTGGACAGGGAAATAATTAAAATAATTTTCAATTATCAATTTACAATTTTCAATAAATTTACAATTTTCAATTTTCAAAATCGATAATTGATAATTGCGTTAGTGAAAATTGATTGAAAATTGATCATTGAAGATTGAAAATTTATTGTGAGTGATGCGGAAAAGATCAGAAAAAATATTTTAGAAACGATTGTTTATTACGACATTCTTAACTTTCCTCTCACTTCTTTTGAAGTCTGGAAATACTTGATCGTGGCTGACGGGAATGCGGAAGAAAAAGATAAATGCAATTTGAGTGATGTCATTGAAGCGTTGGAGAGCATCGAACTGAAAAAAAGCACCGAAGAATTTCGCGGTTTTCATTTTTTGAAAGGCCGCAAGGATCTGGTTGCGAGAAGAATTCAAAACGACAAAAATTCGATTGTGAAATTTGAAATCGCAGAAAGGGTGGCACGATGGTTGCGATTCGTGCCGTTCGTCCGGATGATCGCTGTGACTGGCACGCTTGCGATGAAAAATTGCGAGAAGAATTCAGACATAGATTTTTTTGTTGTCTTGAAAAAAGAAAGAATTTTCACAGGAAGGCTTTTCGCGACTGCGATGATCCATCTTCTTGGCAAAAGGCGATACGGTAAGAAAATAAAAAACCGGATTTGCCTCAACTATTTTTCCGCAACCGGAAGCCTTGAAGTCGAGCGGCAGGACTTGTTCGCCGCGAACGAATACAGCTTTATATATCCGCTTTTCGGATACGATGTATTTCAAAGGTTTTGTGAAAAAAATATTGATTGGATCAAAAAAATGAAGCCAAATTGGAAGATTCCGGATCTGAAACCAGCCAGATACTGCATTGGCCATAGCAGCCTGAGTTCATTTGCCCAGAAGTCATTCGAGGGCTTGATAAACATGATGAGAAGTGATAGAATTGAATCCTGGCAGAGGCGAAAACAAATTGCACGGATCAAGCGCAATCCTCTTACGAAAAAAACAGGTGCGTATATCGAAGCAACAGATAGAAATTTGATATTCCTCCCCGACCCGCAAGGCGTGCGGATCGATAAGGAGTTTCAAGGAAGGTTGAACTCTTGACAGCATTTTCATTTTTTTTATAATAATACTTGCGGTTAGCAGTCGCATCAGTAGAGTGCTAAATAACAATTAATTCAAAAAATATGGCAAAACAAATCAAATTTGATGAAGACGCGAGGCGCCGAATAAAAGATGGGATTGACAAGGTCGCGGGCGCTGTGCGCGTGACGCTTGGTCCCAAGGGTCGCAATGTTGTTCTCGACCGCGGATTTGGCAGTCCGATGGTGACAAATGATGGTGTGACGATCGTCAAGGAAGTTGATCTCGAAGACAAGTTTGAAAATATAGGCGTGGAGTTTGTGAAAGAAGTCGCGAACAAGACGAATGATGCGGCCGGAGACGGGACCACAACCGCAACAATTCTTACGCAATCGATCGTTGAGTCCGGTGCGAAATTTATTTCCAAAGGAATAAATGTTATTGAACTCAAAAACGCCTTAGCTAAACTTTCAAACCGTGTTGCAAACAATCTTAAAAAAGTTTCGAGAGTTGTCAGCGGCGAGGCGATTGAACAAGTAGCCACTATTTCAGCGCAAGATCCCGAAGTTGGAAAAATGATCGCGAAAGTGATTGAAAAGGTTGGAAAGGAAGGCGTGATCACAGTTGAAGAGTCCCAAACATTTGGGCTTCAGGAAGAAGTTGTTGAGGGAATGAAATTCGACAAAGGATATGTTTCTCCGTATATGATCACAAGCGCCGAATCGATGGAAGCGGAGCTCAAAGATCCGCAAATTCTTATCACTGACAAAAAAATATCTTCTGTTCAGGAAATATTGCCGATTCTGGAAAAAATCGCCCAGACCGGAAAGAAAGAAATGGTTATTATCGCCGAGGACATCGAAGGCGAGGCTTTGACGACCATCGTGCTGAACAAACTCCGCGGAGTTTTGAATGTTTTGGCCGTGAAAGCGCCCGGATTTGGAGACAGCCGGAAAGCGATGCTTGAGGATATTGCCATTCTCACCGGCGGACAGGTTATTTCGGAAGAACGGGGTATGAAACTGGACAAAGTGACGCTCGAAGATCTTGGAAAAGCGGGACGGATCGTTTCGACAAAGGACGATACGACGCTTGTTGACGGAAAAGGGAAGAAAAAAGATATTGAGGCGCGCGTTGCTCAGATCAAAATGCAAATTGAAAAGGCAACTTCTGATTTTGACAAAGAAAAACTGCAAGAACGGCTTGGAAAATTGTCCGGGGGCGTGGCGGTCATCAAAGTTGGCGCGGCGACTGAGGTTGAGCAAAAAGAAAAGCAGCACAGAGTGGAAGACGCAGTTGAAGCGACCAAGGCGGCTCTTGAACAAGGAATCGTTCCAGGAGGCGGAATTGCGCTTCTCAATGAAGCAGTAAAGTTGAGAGATGACTTGAGCAAAAATTTGTCGCACGAGGATCGCATCGCTGTGCAGATCTTCACAGAAGCCCTCGATGCCCCAATCAAGCAAATCATTTTGAACGCCGGACAATCACCGGACGTCGTGATTTCCAAAATTCAAGAATTGCAGAAAACATTTTTAGGAAAAGAGCAAACAGTGAAAAAGATTGATATTGGAACAGGCAAAGAGGTGGAGGTCAATTACCACATAAACGAACTGAATCCGAAGGCTGATTTCAATATCGGATATGACGCGGGACACGAACTGCCGATGTACTCGGATATGTTCAAGGCCGGAGTTATTGACCCGACAAAAGTTGTTGTTAGCGCTCTTCAGAACGCCGTCTCGGCGGCTGCAATGCTTCTCACTACCGAAGCGGTCGTCACGGATATTCCCGAAAAGAAAGAAAAAGGCGGCGGCATGCCGGATATGAGCGGAATGGGTGGCATGGGCGGAATGATGTAAGAAGAGCGAATGACAAGTAGATATGATTTAGAAACAGAAGACTGCAAAAGCAGTCTCTGTTTTTTATATATCTGATTTGTTGGTTGCTTTTCGCCATTTGTGGTATAATTGAAAGCAATAAAGGGATAATTTCTTTAAACAAAAACAAAATGTTTGAAAAGTTTCTTGATGGGCTGAATTTTGTTTCCAGATGCAAAAAATACGGGCTTGGTCTTTGGCAGTGCCCCAATTTTCTTTTTTTGATGATGGGTCTCATCACAGTTGCGGCGATGATCGGGACATTTTTCGTGTCCAGCCGTTTTGCTTCCGAGGGTACGACAGTGATGAGCGTGACGATCATCGTGGCGGCCATCATGACTTTGGGAAGTTTCGTGATACGGGGAGTGGAAAAAGTGGCCGAAGCGAACATTCTCAAGACTGAATTTATCTCGATAATTTCCCACCAGCTTTGCAGTCCGCTCTCGGCGATCAAATGGAGCCTTGAAGTGATTGAAACGGAAAAGGATCCGAAAGAGTGCATGCCGGAAAAACAATATTCTTTTTTGCGCAATATCAAAAAATCAAATGAACAAATGCTAAAAATGGTGACGGATCTTCTTGATGTGGCGCGTATAGACCAGGGAAAAGCGATTTTTGAGAAAAAAAACCTCAATCTGGAAAAAATAGTTAAGGAGTCGGTTGTCGAGTTTCAGGGACTGGCTGCTGAAAAAAATAATGTGATCAATTTTCAAGCCGATTCCAATCTGCCGGCAGTTTGCATAGACGAGCGGAAAATGAGAGTAGTTTTGGACAATCTTATCGGAAATGCCATAAAATATTCCCGCGAGGGAGGAAAAGTGGACATTAAATTGAAAGAAGAAGGCAAAAAAATTATATTTTCCGTTCAGGATTGGGGAGTGGGGATCCCCCGCCATCAGCACAGCAAAATTTTCGAGAAATTTTTCCGTTCAAAAAATGAATCCCGATATCGAACCGAGGGGGTAGGAATTGGTCTTTATCTTGCGAAAGCCATTCTCAAACACTGCGACGGAAGAGTGTGGTTTGAAAGCGAAGCGGGAAAAGGATCAACTTTCTATTTTACTTTGCCGATAAAAGATTGATAGCCGGCATCAGGTGTTTGTTTTCCAATATAGCAAGCATCCCTTAATTCATGTTTATCAATAAAGAATAATAAATAATTAAATATTATAATATATGGACAACCGCAAAAAAATTCTCATCATTGAAGACGATCGGTCTCTCCAAAATGCGCTAGTGGAAGTCATCACTCAGGAAGGATATGAACCGGTAAGCGCTTTTGACGGGCAAGAGGGTCTTGAAAAAGCCGGCAGTGAAAATCCCGACCTCATTCTTCTTGACATAATTCTCCCCAAAAAAGACGGCTATGAAGTTTTGGGAGCCATCAAAAAAAGTCCTCAAAAGGATGTTCCCATACTAATACTGACCAATCTTGAAGAGATTGACAATGTACAGAGAGCTCTCGATTTGGGAGCAACGACTTTTATGGTCAAATCAGATTTCAGCCTAAAGGATATTGTTGAAAAAATCAGGCAAAATTTGTCCCCGCACCAATTCCCAGCTGAATAAGATAAGAACAAAATTTATTGGATCATTAAAGATATGTTTAGGATTGGTGAAGGGATAAACCAAAATAAATATGCAAGTTGACAATGAGCGGCTAAAAAGTTTCGCTTTGGATGCGGGACTGGTGAACGAGGAGCAAATCGACAAAGCGATTGAAGAGAGCGTCAAAACCGGAAAAAAGCTGGGCGATGTTTTGGTCGAGCAAAAACTGGTGAATGCCGATCAGTTGCGCCAGCTTTTTGCCTACATACTCGGCATTCCTTTTGTGAATATTGAAAAAGAAATAATTCCGAAAGACATTCTCCAGATTATTCCCGAACCGATTGCCAAAAAATATAAAGTTGTTGCTTTCAAGAAAATAGGAACGGAACTGAAAGTTGCAATGCTCAATCCGGAAGACATTCAGACAATCGACTTCATTCGCAAAAAGACGGGACTCAAAATTTCGCCGTGCATAACAACGGAAAAGGGAATAGAAAATATTCTCAAACAATACGAGCAGAGCCTCAAGGCGGAATTTGGAGATATCATCGAGAAAAATGCTACAGACGTATCTCAAGATGACTCGCTTGAAAAAGTCGCTCAGGAACTTCCGGTGATCCGGATTGTGGATGCGCTTTTGAAACATGCCATTCTTCAGGACGCGAGCGATATCCATATCGAGCCGGATGAAAAGGAAGTACGCATTCGATATCGAATCGACGGAATGCTTCACGATGCGATGGCTCTTCCAAAAACGGTATTGGCCGGCATCGTAGCCCGCATCAAAATTCTTTCCAATCTGAAGCTGGACGAGCATCGTCTTCCGCAAGACGGCCGTTTCAAAATTGAGCAGGATTCCCGGCGGATAGCGTTTCGAGTTTCGATATTGCCTGTCTATTCTGGTGAAAAAATCGTGATGCGGCTTCTTGATGAGGGATCCAAGGGACTCACGCTCGAAGCTATGGGGTTTTGGGGAGAAGACCTTGAAAAAATTCATCGTGCGATAAAAAGGCCCAACGGGATGATCCTTGTCACCGGTCCGACCGGATCGGGAAAGACCACGACTCTCTATACGATCATGGACATACTCAATACGCCGAAAGTCAATATCTCAACTGTCGAGGATCCAATCGAGTATAAA
>JBAZRT010000003.1:3994-38779 GCA_041662765.1 Parcubacteria group bacterium | reverse complement strand
AACTTCAAATATGACAAACAGAAAAAGAAAGACGTCCGAAAGTTTGAATGGGAATTAGAGCAAAACATTTTCCAGCTTCATCGGGAATTGCGGGGGTGCACGTATAAGCACGGCTGTTATTCTTCATTTTTTATCCAAGACCCCAAGCAAAGGCACATCCATAAAGCAGATGTCAGGGACAGAGTTTTGCACCACGCCGTTTTTTCGGTGCTCAACCCTATTTTTGAAGAAACTTTTATTTCTGGTTCATATTCGTGCCGGATTGGAAAAGGGACGCATAAAGGAGTTTCAGCCCTGGAAAGTATGATAAGAAAAGAAACGAAAAATTATTCCAAGTCCTGCTTTATTTTGAAGTGCGATGTCAAAAAATTCTTCGGGTCTGTCGACCACTCAATACTGAAGATAATTTTGAAAAAAAGAATAAAGGACGAAAATGCCCGCTGGCTTTTGAAGGAAATTATTGATAGTTTTTCCTCCGAACATTCAGATATTTTTTATGCGAGAGGACTGCCGATTGGAAATCTAACCTCTCAGCTTTTTGCGAATGTTTACCTTAATGATCTTGACCAGTTCGTGAAGCAGAGACTGAAAATAAAAAGCTATGCACGCTATACCGATGATTTTGTAATTGTTGCGAGCGATAAAAATTATTTGCTGGATACCCTGAAGTCCATAAGCTCTTTTCTGAAAGAGAAACTTGCCTTGGAATTGCATCCCAAGAAAATAAAAATCAGGAAATACCGCCAAGGCGTTGATTTTCTCGGCTATGTTGTCCTTCCCCACTATAGGGCTATCCGAAACAAAACAAAAAAACGGATATTCAGGAAATTGAAAATGCGGATTGCCCAACATAAGGCAGGGGAAATTGATAAGAAATCCCTAAACCAATCTTTGCAATCCTATCTCGGCGTTCTTTCACACGCTGATACGCACAAGCTAAAAGAAGAATTGCTTAATCAATTTTGGATTTGGTTGAGCGAATGAAAAAAGAGCTTTCGATTGGGAGAGCCCTTTTTCATTTGAAAAAATATTTCTAATATATAAACCCTCTCACCACTCCGCTGTTCGTGGATATCGTACGGGTGGATTTTCTGCCAAAGCCGACATAATTCATTTCGGATACCGTGAAACTCGATCCGCTCACCGATTCCACAAGTGCCACATGTCCCCAGCGGGATTCACCTGAAACCATAATCGCTCCCGGCCGCGGTGTTCTTCCGGTCGGCTTGCCGGACGCGCGGGCGTTTACGAGCCAAGAGGAAGCGTTTCCGCCCCAGGGAACATAACGTTTTTGAGCGACATACCAAGTGCAATATCCATACGGGAAGCGATGGCCTCCTCCGCCTCCTCCAAGTCTGATAGGAGCATAAGAGGATGCAGTGGTTTGAGCCTGGCCACCAGCAAGAGCCAGTTGAGTTCCGGCTGCTCCGGCCGCGGGAGCAGCCGGAGAAAGATATCCGTCAGGAAGAACAAGGGTTTGTCCCTCCTTCAATTTTCCGTCAGCAGACAACTCATTGAAAGCAATTATTTTTTTAGAATCAACATTGTATTTTTTCGCGATTGCTTCAAGAGAGTCACCCTTTTGAATTTTGTAGCTCGCGCCCGTTATCGGAAGGATCGTCAGCTTGTCGCCCAACTTCAGGAGAGAGGTATCAGAAAGATTGTTGGCCGACAAAACAGTGCTTGTTGAAACTCCAAAAGCGGCGGCGATGGATCCGGCGGTATCCCCGTTCTTCACTTCATATACTTTCGCTCCTCGTTTTTCTTTTGCGACGGGTGTTTGCGGTCCAATCGAAGCGAAGACTATTTGATTATCGAGAGTCGGTTCGGGCTGATACATGGAAGCATAATCATCGGCGGAATAATAATCTGCCTCATTTGAAGGATTGGCAGAATCAATCGAATAGCTGGTATCCGAGAGAGGAGCGACGGCAAGGTTGTTTTTCCGGGAGGTTTCCGTTGCCAGGCTCGTTCTTGTTTTCATGGGATTTGGGTTGCTGTCCTTTCCGGCCAAAGTATCAAGAATAGATCCGTTCCCGTTCTTTCCAGAGGAAATGTTGATGAGCGCAACCAGCAAAACACAAAGAGCTACCACAAAGGTAGCCGCATATTTCCGGATCCATCCGGCGATGAAACATGCATAGGACTTTCGTCTTAAGCACAGCGCCATCCGGATCTGGTAGGAATGAATTTTTTGAGCGATCGAATGAAAGTTCTCGCCTTTTAGCAAAGTTCGCAGTTTCCCCCGCTTTCCTTGAGGAAAATCGTTGAAATGGTTACTAATAGGTTTGTCCTCTCTCTTGGATCAGAGGCTCGAGCCGGCGCGGAAAAACTGAATGACTGAAGCGATTTCCTTCTGATCCCTAATTTATTACACGGCTACTAGGTTAGCACATCGCTGGGTGGTGTCAAGCGCCCTGGGGTGAAAAAATCACGAAAAATGATAAGACAAGGCTTATATAAGGTAAAATATCCCATTGGGCAATTCTTGCGATTTTTGGTACAATCTAATAGGCAGGCTTATCCGCCCGCCGGCAGGCAATGCCAGAAATTTCAATGGATATAAAGAAGCTCAAAACTCAATATTTGGAATATCTCGAGATCGAGAAGGACCGTTCTCAAAAGACTATCGAGAACTATGATCATTATCTCGAACGTTTTTTGGCTTGGGCGCGCATTGGTTCACCTAGTGATATTACGGATGATTTGGTGAGAAGTTTTCGGCTGCATTTGAATCGCCAAGCGAATGAGAAAGGGCGTCCGCTCAAAAAGATCACGCAAAACTACCACGTAATCGCCATTCGAAATTTTTTGAAATATCTGGCCAGGCACGATGTGAAAACGCTTTCGGCTGACAAAATCGAACTGGGAAAAACTTTGCGGATGGAAGTGGAATTTCTGGAAAGCGATGAGGTTGATCGAATTTTTGAAGCTGCAGAGAGCACGGATCTCAAATCTTTGCGCGATCGTGCGATTCTTGAATTGCTCTATAGCTCCGGTCTTCGCGTTTCAGAACTCACGAATCTCAGCCGGGATCAAGTGAATCTCAAAACGCAGGAATTCAGCGTGCGGGGGAAAGGCGGAAAGATCCGGGTGGTTTTTATTTCCGATCGGGCGAAAGGCGCGCTTGAGAGATATTTCGAAAAAAGGCCCGATATCGATCCGGCGGTATTTGCAAGAATTGGAATCAAGCGTCTGGAAAAGAAAAATAGTTCTGATAATTTGCGTCTCACTCCCCGCTCAATTCAGCGCATTGTGAAATATTATGCCCTGAAGGCGGGAATCGTGAAAGATGTCCATCCGCACACTCTGCGCCATTCTTTTGCGACCGATCTCATCCAAAACGGGGCTGACATCCGCTCGGTTCAAGAGATGCTCGGGCACTCCTCAGTCACCACAACGCAAATATACACTCATGTGACGAACAAACAACTCAAGGAAGTTCACAAAGCGTTTCACGGAAAAAGAAGGAAATAAAAAAGATCATCAACGACGGTCTTTTTTCTGCAAAGACAATTTTTATTTCTCGTTCTTCTTTTTTATTCTTTCCGAAAATCGGGTGAGGCGATAGGTGACGATGACGACCGTGGCAGTGACGATGGCGGCATAAATGAACATAGCCGTGACATCGCCCGAACCTTGCGTTCCGAAAACGCGTTCAAACAATTTGCGCATCGCGTCATTCCAAGCCAACGCTGCAACGAGTCCCATTGCGCCGGTCATCAAAGTGACGACCTTTTCGACAAAATATACGTGGAGTTTTTGCTCCTCGGACTTGGTGAGTTTTTTATCGTCTTTTTTTTCTTCGGCCATAGGGATGATTAGATGCATTATATTGTTAATTTATCATTTAACAGCATTTATGTCCATTTCTTCTATACGTTTTTCAAAACCCAAAGCTGTCATTGACGATATGGAGATATTTCTTTAGGATTATAATGTTAATGAATCATGGGACCATAGCTCAGTGGTAGAGCACTCGGCTCGAGAAAAAAATGGGCTGCTTGGAAAGTAATTTTCAAGTGAACTCTGTCAAATTCGGGGAAATCTTAGGCTTTTTGCAAGCTATGATAATCCCGAGCCAAGCCTCGCCCATTGCGAGGAAGGTGTAGAGACTAGACGGCAGACATCCATTTGTAGGTTAAATGGATGAAGGGATAGTCCAGCTCACAAATTCAAAAGAAGTTGCGAAAGCAATAGTGAGAAGCATAACCGAAGGGTCGTTGGTTCGATCCCAACTGGTCCCAAAAAAATCATTAACAAAAGGGCAATTGGCTCAGTGGTTAGAGCGCTTCCTTGACATGGAAGAGGTCACAGGTTCGATTCCTGTATTGCCCACGAGTTTCAGGCTTATATGAAAAGCCTGATTTTTGTTATCCCGGGCGGGATTCGAACTGGTTATGCTAAAAGTTTATCGCCATATTTTTCGATGAAGTATCTGACTGGATAAACAAGTTTTTTTTGCAAAGCTTCTTTGAGAGAAAGCCAAATAGGCTTTATGCCCTCATCATTAATTTTTATCTCAGCGTTGTTTTTTATTGAAGTTGTATAGAGGTGCCATCGGTGATTGTCTGCTCCTCGGCGACATTTGTCTCCAAGGACATCTTCTTCGGAAAAAAGTGTAATCTTGTTGGTCTCAATGCCCGCTTCTTCTTGTAATTCTCGCCTTGTTGCCATTTTCGCATCCTCTCCAATATCAAGATGTCCTGCGGGAATAGCAAAAGCAAATGGATAAATGGTGCGTTCAAAAAAAAGAACTTTATTTTCCGAGTTAAACACAAAAATCCCGACGCTTTCATGCCAATACTCTCTTGTAGCTTCATCTATCCACCACACTATTTTATTGTCAATCACAAGGCTACGTTCCGAAGTTTTGCCGCATGTGGCGCAATGATAATAGGTTAAGTTATTTTTGTATACTCTTTCAACCTTTTCCGAGAAACATTCAATACAGTACTGTCCTTCTTTATTGAGAGAAATGTTTTTTGGTATACGCATATTTTAAATTATAAATGATTTGCAAATGAAAGGCCATCGTCGGAAACGTTTCAACGATGGCCAGGAGATTTTTTCGACAGCTTTTATGCCGTCTTTAACTTTTGCCACTCGGCGATTAACGAGGGAATAACATTGTTCAGCTGCTCAATCCTTTTCAGGATGATCTTTTCATTTCCCAATTCAGCCTGCGTCATTCTTGGGTCGTTTCGGAAACATATCAGCAATGTTGATATGCCAGCTCCGGCCTTAATGACACGAAGACGAGGTATGAGAATGGAGTCCCATTTGTTGCCATATTCCCCCTGATACTCCAAAAAATACGCAGTCGCTGGGCGAGTAAACGCATAATCCAAATCAAAACCAATGAGTTGGGAGGCTACTGCGCGGCAAAATAAGTAGTAGTGGGCTTGCTCTGGCGGATAGCTGGACATATCCACCCTATTGAACATCCCCAGTGAGGATTGCTCTTGAATCATTCTGGAATGCATAGGTTCTATGAATTGGACCATGTCGGGCTTTTCCGGTTCCAGCCAGCAAAGATGTTTGGCATTCGGAAACTTATCAAGTGCCGCACGTAAGGCTTCTTTTCGGATATTTCCCATTCCGCTTGATTGTTGCGAAACTAGGATTGCGCCGAGTTCTTTCACTTCATCCAGAATTTGATTTTGCGTCTCGATGTATACAACCACAAGAGGCAAACCGAAACCGGCCATTTTTTTAACTGTGTCGATAAATACTTCGGTTCGTACTCTTTCGATAGGATTTTCAGGGTTGCCCTGACGAAACGTAGTAGTGCAAACGACGTTTTTTGCGGCCATGATTTATCCTCCTTTCCATTGGATCATGAAAGATCTATACTCTTGGTTGGTTCGGATATATAAAGAACATACTTTAAAATCTGTCAGAGTTCAGGAAATTATTGCACAGGTTGAGTATAAAGTAAAGTCACCAAGTTTTTTACGGCAATCCGATATTGAATACCATGCAAGTTCTAGTTTATTCTAGCCAGAGCTAAAAGTCTTTTAGTTTCAATAAAATATTTTTACATTTCTTCCGGCGCGGTGACGATTGGTTTTGCGAGCGCTGCTTCAACAACTTTTTCGGTTTCCGGTTTTTCAACTTTGGCGATTTCTCGGAAGAACAAGGTCCAGGCAGCGGTTTTGTATGTTTGGAAAATAGCAGAAACAAACAAAATGGCAGCGAGGAAAAGCAAAATAGCAAGGCAGAGGAAGATTGCAAAAGCGATCTTGCTGAGATAATAGAAAATAGCTCCTGCGGGGAAGAGAACGACGAGAGCAATTCCGGCGATCGGAAGAAGAACAATTCCGGCGGCGAGGCTCACAACAAAAAGCAAAAGGCCGAAAATGATCGAGTTGCCGATATTTTTGAGGAGCAGACTGTAGCCTGCTTCAATGGCGCTTCGCACATGAAGGTCAGAAAGGACGATATAAAATTCAGCGAAGATTTTGGTGAGACAAAAGATGAACATGAGAGGGACAAAGATCGCAATCGCGAGAAGTCCGACCAAAACGGCGCTTACCCACGATTTTGCAACGATCAGATAGACGATGGGAACAGCCAAAATTATCATGACTACGAAGGTTGCCAGAAAAAATAATATGAAAAGCTTGAAAAGTTTTCCGAGATATTTTTTTCCCGATCGCCAGCCAACTTTGAAATTCGTACTTTTGTTTTGGGATACGAGATCGACTGATTTCACAAGTCCGGCTTTTGAGATGAGTGATATGAGAAACAAAATTATTCCGACTATGAAAAGAACCGCGGCTATTGCGAAAACGATCTGCCAATGATTTTCGAAAAAGCTCTTAGCTGCTTCGCCTTGTTTTCCAAAGTCTTTATTGTTGCCCCCCACGTTGAAACTTCCGGGAGACCCAAGCGCCATCAGAAGTCCGAACCAAAGCAAAAAGCGGTTCTGCCAGACGATGCGCCCGGCCTGCTTCAGAATTTCAATATAGGGAATTTGTTTTTTTGTGGGCTTGGTATTTTCGTTCATTATTTTATATCGCTAAGAATCTAATTTTTTTGAAAATTAACTCGAATATGATTTTTGTTGCGAAAAGACGCTCCATAAGCGAATCTATCACGCATTTTTTCGACAAAAATCATATTCTCAAACAAAATTTTCTGCAAAAATTCAGATTCTTAGCTTTCTTTATTTTCTAGCAACTTATCAAACTCTTCTTGTTCAATTGTTTCTTTTTCAAGAAGAGTCTGGGCGATTCGCTCAAGTGTTTCTTTTTTCTCGTTGATGATCTTTTCCGCGGTTTTGTACGCGTCCGAAATGAAGCGCGAAACTTCCATGTCGATTTCTTTGGCGGTCGCTTCGGAATAATTTCTTTCTTCGCTCATTTCTTTTCCAAGGAAAACAAGCTCTTCTTTGTGGCCGAAAGTGCGCGGACCAAGAGTGCTCATTCCATATCTTGTCACCATTTTTCGCGCCATGTCGGTCGCTCTCTCAAGATCATTCGAGGCGCCGGTAGTAACGTCTTTGAAAATAATCTTTTCACTGACATAGCCTCCCAAGAACACGGCCAGTTCATCGATGAAGTAAGCACGGGTATAGAGCCTCTTGTCTTCCATAGGAGCGCTCAAGGTATATCCGGCGGCTTGGCCGCGGGAAAGAACGGACACTTTTTGCACCGGATCGGCGTTCTCGAGATTCGAAGCCACGAGTGCGTGTCCCGATTCATGATAGGCCGTGATTTCTTTTTCTTTGACGTTGAGAACCTTGCTTTTTCTTTCCGGTCCCAAAATGACTTTTTCAATCGAGACGGTCATTTCCTCCATAGAGATATTTTTTCTGCCTTTCCCGGCTGCCAGAATCGCCGCTTCATTGACCAGGTTGGACAGATCAGCTCCCGAAAATCCCGGGGTTCTCGAGGCAATGACCTTGAAATCAATATTTTTTTCAAGTGGTTTGTTTTTTGAATGTATATTGAGGATAGCTTCGCGCTCCTTGATGTCCGGCAAGTCCATGACGACCCTTCGGTCAAATCTTCCTGGACGCAAAAGCGCCGGATCAAGAACATCGGGCCTGTTCGTCGCCGCGATCACGATCACATTTGTGTCTGTGTCGAAACCGTCCATTTCCACGAGGATCTGGTTCAGCGTTTGTTCTCTTTCATCATGTCCTCCGCCAAGTCCCGCTCCGCGATGACGGCCGACTGCGTCGATTTCATCGATGAAAACGATAGCCGGCGCGCTTTTCTTGGCTGTCTTGAAGAGATCGCGAACGCGGCTGGCGCCGACTCCGACAAACATTTCCACGAATTCCGAACCGGAGATGCTAAAGAATGGAACATTAGCTTCTCCGGCGACGGCCTTGGCGATCAAAGTCTTTCCTGTTCCGGGAGCGCCAAGAAGAAGGACTCCTTTGGGAATGCGCGCGCCAAGATCCAGAAATTTTTTCGGGTGTTTCAAAAAATCAACGATTTCTTTCAATTCTTCTTTAGCTTCCTGAGCTCCGGCGACATCCGCGAAGGTGATTTTTTTCTTTCCATTTTTCTGAGGAGAGATGAGGCGCGCCCGCGACATTCCAAAAGAGAGCGCTTGATTGTTTCCGCGCTGGGCCGAGCGCATCATATACCACAAAAACGCGC
Source organism: Parcubacteria group bacterium (assembly GCA_041662765.1). Classification (GTDB taxonomy): domain Bacteria; phylum Patescibacteriota; class Minisyncoccia; order Moranbacterales; family UBA11712; genus JAPLXD01. The sequence continues at coordinate 30,161 of JBAZRT010000003.1, read as the reverse complement.
CGATTATGATAAACGGCAAAAGAAACGGAAGAACAATATTGATCCAAAAGGCGTTTGAGGTCGTGTCTTTGACGCTGATATTGACAGAGCGCAGTTGTTCAGGAGAAACTCCGTAGTTTTTCAGTGATTCCGTGAGGGCTGCATCCGCTTCTTTTCTTGATTTTTCCTTGGTGCCGTCGGTAAGCGTGATATCGAGACTTTCTCCGTTCACCAAAACATCCTTCACTTTCCCGTCGTTGATCCGAGTGGCGAGTTCATTGAGAGTGATGTTTTGCACCTGCTGCGCCGGGGTATTGAAAAGCATCACAATTCCGGATATGACGAAGAATACAAGGAGGATGATTGCCAGATTTTTTATAAAGTTTTTCATGGAGTTATTTATGAATTAGAAATTTTTTCAGCTTATTTTCCTATACTCAACTTATCACCAATTCGCCCGACTTTCAAGCCTTTGAAGGCGATCTTCTGCCTTTTGCCTTTGCCGCTTTTTATAATCTTAACAATTTCTTCGATATGCGCGGATTCGATTTCCCGCAGATGGGGAGCATGTTTTTCAAGAGATTGGCGGAGAACTTCCCGGCAAATGGAAGGGTGCAACTTGCTGAGTGCTGAAATTTGCAGTTTCTTGTTGGCCGAAAGCCATTCTTTTGTAAATCGGCTGATAAAATCATAGTCCGCCGAGGCGGACTCGGAAAATTTGCAGAGCAATTCCTGGATATTCGGGTTGAAGTCCTTTTCGAGCTCAGGCAGAAGCTTGTTCCGGATTTTGTTTCGCATGAAAACCGCGGAGAGATTGGATTTGTCGATGCGGTATGGAGTCTTGTTGCTACGCAAATAAGCAATAATTTCTTTTCGGGGAATATTTAAGAGCGGTCGGATGATATTGTTGTTTCGAAATTTGATCGCGCCCAATCCTCTGAGGCCCGTGCCTCGCAGAATTCGCATCAAGACCGTTTCAGCCTGATCGTTGAGGTTGTGGCCGACAGCAATCGCGTTGGCTTTGTATTTTTTCGAGACTTTTTCAAAAAAATCGTATCGAACCGTTCTCAATTTATCTTCAGACTTTCCAGATCTTGTAATTTCTGACTTTTTGACCTTCAAAACTTCAATCGGCAGAGAATATTTTTCAGATAATTTTTTTACTAATTTTTCGTCCAAGTTTGAATCTTTTCCGCGCAGGCCATAATTCACATGCGCGATGACAAGATGCAAATTATATTTCTCTTTCAGCTTATATAGCGCGTCCAAAAGACAAACTGAATCTGGACCGCCGGAAACACCGATCACAATTTTGGTTTCCCGCTCGAACAATTCGTAGCGAAAAATATTTTCCTGGATTTTTTTGATGATATTCAATGGGATAATATAAATTATACAAGAGAATAGTTTTCCTTTTTCAAAATATCAAAGGTTTTTTCAACAGCTTCCTCGAGTTTTCCGTTGGCGTTCACGACAACATAATCATAGAAATCCATTTCGTTCTTTATTTCATTTTCAGCGTTTTCTATTCTTTTATTCAATTCTTCCGAATCGATATTCTTATCCCGATTGGTCAATCTTTCTCTTAATTCCTCAATAGATTCAGGTTTAATAAAAATTGTCGTTGCATTATAATTTTCCTTGTAATATTTTGCGCCGACAATATCCACATTAACGATCACATTGAAACCCTTGGCTATTTTTTCATCCAGATCGGGCTTATAAGTGCCGTAATAATCGTCCCTGTTCTCTATGTAGGTATATTCAATGATATTCCCATTGGCAATATTTTTCTCAAATTCTTCTTTTGAGAAAAAATAATAATCAATTTTATTTTTTTCGCCGTTCCGTGGTTTTCTTGAAGTGGCGGTCACGAGCCGTGTGAAAACCGGAAAGCGTTTGATAATTGCATTTGTGATTGTACTTTCCCCGCTTCCTGTAGGTCCGCCTATAACAAGAACTTTTTTCATAAAAGAATTTTTATTTCTTTTATCTTATTGCTTATTTCACCAACGCCAATCCCATTCGATGTTCTTTGGGATCGATGGAAAGAATTTTCCATTTGTAAGTGTTCTCGACTTGAATGATCTCCTCAATATTTTTTCCGGGGTTGGCTTCAAGAAGTTCGCTGACGTGGGCGAGGCCGTGGATGTCGTCGTCGAGATATACGAACGCGCCGAAGTGGTTGATCTTTCGCACTTGTCCGTCATATGTTTTTCCGGCTTGATATTTTTCTTCGGCGCTGACCCAAGGATCTTTTGCGAGTGCTTTGATGGAAAGTGAAACGCGCGTGTTGTCGATGCCGATGATTTTGGCTTTCACCCGATCGCCGGTTTTGATGATATCGCGCGGATTGTCGATGAGCTGCCAGGCAAGTTCGGATATATGCACCAATCCTTCAAGCTTGTCTTCTTCGCGAACGGATTCAGTTTTGCTCGGTGGGAAAAATTTGATGAATGCTCCAAAGTCAACGACGCCGCTCACTTCTCCTTCAATCACATCGCCAAGTTTGAGCTCGGAAATCGCCTTCTTTTCTTCGGCGCTATAGGCCGCTTTTTCACTTACGATCAATTTTTCGCCTTCCCGGTCGATGTCAATAACCTTCACTTGCATTTCGGTGCCGATGTATAAGCGCAGTTTTTCAAGAATTTTCCCCTTTTCTCCTTCTTCGACGCGGGGATAGTGTTCGTTGGAAAGTTGGGAAACGGGCAAAAATCCGGTGATGCCGTTCACTTCAACAATGAGACCGCCCTTGTTCGCGTCCAAAATTTTGGTAGAAAATACAACTTCTTCGGCTTGTTTTTCTTCCAGATCAAGCCAGGCTTTTTCAATCGAGGCCTCTCGAACGGAAAGTTCGATGTATCCGTCGTCGTTTTCAAGATCGGTGACCGTCGCGGTGACCGTGTCGCCAATCTTCAATTTATCCGTTGTTCCAAGGCCGTCTTTGATCTCTTTTCCGAGAACGATTCCCGTTCCAAAAACGCCGAGGTCGAGATAGACGGCGTTTGATCCGATTTCAAGCACTTTACCGTCGATAACATCGCCCTCTTTTGGAAAAGATATTTTTGTTTGGTTCAAAAAATCCGCCATCGTGGATGCGGGTTCGCTCATTTCTTCGGCCACAGCCGAAGAATCTTCGATCTCAATTTCATTTTTAGCTACATCTTCTTCTCTTTTCTCTTCTGAAACCTTGTCGACCTCTTTAGCTAGAGTGTCGTAAATGTTGTCCATCATTGGATTAATGCTTAGGTTAATGATTAATACTAAAAAAGTATAATATATATTGATAATTTTGGCAAGGGTTGGGATATTTAGGCCATTGAAATTTTTTGTCTCATATGCTATCATTCTATTGTTAAGAAAATCTAAAAACTCTCAATTATGACCATTCAATGGTACGGACATTCATGTTTCAAAATATCTACCAAGCCTGATGGGCGCGGTTCGGGTGAAGACGTGGTGATTTTTTTGGACCCATTCGACAAAGAGATCGGTCTCCGTCCTCCCCAGGGACGGGCTGATATAGTCACTGTGAGCCACGACCATCATGATCACAACAACTCGGGTGCGCTCAAGGGTGAACCGCAAATTCTTGACCTGCCGGGAGAATATTCGATCAAGGGTGTTTCGATCACAGGAATAAATTCATACCATGACAAGGTTCAAGGAGCCCAAAGGGGGTTAAATACAATCTTCGCCATAGAAAGCGAAGGGATACGATTTTGTCATTTGGGCGATTTGGCGACCAACCTTGATAAAAAACAACTGGAAGAAGTGAATGGCGTGGATATATTGGCTGTGCCGGTGGGCGGAAACGGTTTCACCCTGGATGGAAAGGAAGCAAAGGCCGTGGTGGATCAGATCGAACCAAAAATTGTTATACCCGTGCATTATAAAATCGCAGGATCGAAAGTAAAAATAGATGATGAAAAGAGCTTTTGCAAAGAGATCGGGACTTGCCCGAGAGAAAAAACAGTAAAGCTGATTATCAAGAAAAAAGATCTCGAAAACGCGGAGATGAAAGTAGTGATAATGGAAGCATTGAGCAGTTAGGAGTTAAATCAATGAATCTCAAAGATTACATTTACAAGCTTCAGCAGAAGCCCGTCCATGAACGGAAAAGAATTGCAGTCATTGCGACGGCAGCCGGGTTTTTGATCATTCTTGTGATCTGGGTTGTTTCCTTTAATGAGATGAACAAATCGAACGATTCGCAGCCAGGCGGAACTTCAGCGAGCCTCGACGATCTCAAGACGAATTTTCAAACGGGAAAGGATTCGATCCAGAACATGATGCAAGAAGCGCCAAGCCAAACGGGAACGACAGAAACGGACAAGAGCATGCAGGATGAAGTATCTGCTCCGAGCACGGGTTCAAACCAAAATACGGACAATGGCAATGCCATAAACAATCCGAGCGAAAAAACAAGCGACAATTCAGTGGAAAATAATATTCAAAGCAAAGATAGCGTGCCACAGCTACCATAAAAACTATGGAAATAGGTTATATAAAACCCAGAGAAATAACTTCAGAAATGAAGGAATCATATCTCGCCTATGCAATGAGCGTGATTGTTTCGCGCGCTCTTCCTGACGTGCGGGACGGAATGAAGCCGGTGCATCGCCGGATCCTTTTTGCCATGCGCGGTCTCGGGCTTACGCACAGCGCGAAATATCGAAAGTCAGCACTTGTTGTCGGAGATGTGCTTGGGAAATATCATCCTCACGGCGATTTGGCAGTATACAACACGATGGTGCGTCTTGCACAGGATTTTTCCATGCGCTATCCCCTTGTGGACGGTCAGGGAAACTTCGGTTCGATGGATGGCGACAATGCGGCGGCAATGCGATATACCGAAGCCAAAATGACGAGCCTCGCGGAAGAAATGATGGCGGATATCGAAAAGGAAACGGTTGATTTTATTCCCAATTATGATTCATCCCGCCAGGAGCCGTCCGTTCTGCCGGCCAAAGTTCCCCAGCTTCTTCTCAACGGCACAATGGGAATTGCGGTCGGGATGGCGACGAGTATTCCCCCGCACAATCTTGGAGAATTGGTCGACGGCATAGCCTATCTCATTGAAAATCCCGATTGCGATGTGAAAGATCTGACTCAATTTGTGAAGGGTCCTGATTTTCCGACGGGCGGATCGATATACAACCAAGCGGATATCGTGCAGACCTATCTCACTGGCCGTGGAAGTATTGTCTGCCGGGCTGAGACTGAGATCGTCGAAACAAAAAGCGGACAATTTCAGATCATTGTGACGGAGATGACCTATTCTTCAAACAAGGCGGCGATGATAGAGAAGATGGCGGACCTTGTGAAAACCGGAAAAATCGAGGGTATCCGAGATCTTCGCGATGAATCAGACAAGGACGGAGTGCGGATCGTAATAGAACTCAAAAAAGAAGCTTTCCCGAAAAAAGTTCTCAACAAGCTCTTCACCCTTACTGATCTTCAAAAGTCGTTCCATGTGAATATGCTTGCGCTTGTCGATGGAATTGAGCCAAAAGTGCTGAATCTCAAGGCGATGCTCGAGTATTTCGTAGCGCATCGACAGGTTGTTGTTACGCGCCGGACACAATATGATCTTCGAATCGCGAAAGAGCGGGCGCATATTCTTGAGGGTCTCAAAAAAGCGCTTGATCACATCGATGCGGTTATCGCTACCATTCGAAAATCAGCCACGAAAGAGATCGCCCATGACAATTTGATGAAAAAGTTCAAATTGTCTGACAAGCAGTCGACGGCGATCCTCGAAATGCGTCTTCAGACTCTTGCGGGTCTTGAGCGCCAGAAAATCGAGGATGAACTCAAAGAAAAAATGAAATTGATCAAAGAGCTTGAAGATCTTCTCAAGAGTCCGAAAAAAATATTGGGCGTCATCAAGGACGAACTCAAAGAGTTGAAAGATAAGTATGCCGACGAACGGCGGACGCGGGTGGTGAGATCAGCTGTGGGCGAATTCAAACAAGAGGATCTTATTCCAAACGAGGAAGCAATCATCGTTTTTACCGAGGACAACTATGTTAAAAGAATGAATCCCTCTCTCTATCGCGTGCAGAGGCGCGGCGGAAAGGGCGTGATCGGTGCGACGACCAAGGAAGGAGATACGATTGATATGGTAGTGAGCGCGATGACGCACGACGATCTTTTCTTTTTCACAAATACGGGAAAGGTTTTCCAAACTAAGGCCTATGAAATTCCGGTTTCTTCGCGAACAGCCAAGGGTCAGGCGATTGTGAACTTCTTGCAGATTTCTCCGGACGAAAAAATAACGGCGATTATCACTATTGGTAAAGATTCTCAAGCAAAATATCTTTTTATGGCGACGAAATTCGGGACAGTGAAAAAAACAGCCATTGAAGATTTTGCCAAAGTTCGCCGATCGGGTCTTATCGCTTTGAATCTGGCCAAAGGTGATGAATTGCGCTGGATTGCTCCGACGACCGGAAAGGATGAGATCATCATTACGACTTCAGCCGGCCAGGCTATTCATTTCAAGGAAACGGACGTGCGCGGCATGGGGCGGACGGCCGCCGGCGTGCGCGGGATCAATTTGAAAAAGAATGATCAAGTCGTTGGAATGGATGTGGTACTCAAAAATCAGAAAGGCAATCAGCTTTTGATCCTCACCGAAAACGGATTTGGGAAGAGAACAGATATGAAAGCCTACAAAATTCAGCGTCGAGGGGGGTCAGGGATCAAAACGGCGAAGATTACTCCAAAAACCTGAAAACTTGTGTGCGCGCATATGATCAATCTCGACAATATTGAAACAGATCTCATTGCAAGCAGCGCAAAAGGACAGATTATTCGTGTTCCAATGGGGAGTATTTCGATTCTCGGCCGTGCGACGCAAGGTGTGCGCGTGATGCGCCTCAACGGTGACGACAAGATCGCTGCCACGGCGGTTCTGTAGATTATTTATTAAAATATATTTCAAAAGACCCCGCCCTTCGCGAAGAGCGGGGTCTTTTTTGTATTTGTACAATTTTACAACCTGTTGTAAAATTCAAGCATAGATAAACTTCAAAACAAAAAACCAATGAAGAAAAAATTATCAGTTATTTTCTCTTTCGCTCTTATCCTCTCGATGGTCGTTCTTTCTGGTTGTGGATGTTCGAACAATTCAACGATAAATTATGAAGTTCGCCTTGAGGTTTGGGGACTTTTTGATGATTCGGATGTGATGGTAAAAGCTATCAGCGAATATCAGAAAAGAAATCCGCGAGTGAAAGATATCGTCTACAAAAAACTCACTGTCGATTCATACGAAAATGATTTGATGGACGCGCTTGCAACGGGAAACGGACCGGATGTCTTTCTTATTCACAATACCTGGCTCACGAAGCATAAAGACAAGCTGGCATCGGCGCCGAAAGATGATCTTTCATCCAGCCAGGCGGATATTGTGACGCCCAAGCAGGTCCAAGATCAATTTGCAGGCGTTGTCTCTTCGGATTTTGTTGCTGATGGAAAGATATATGCGCTTCCTCTCTCCGTAGATTCTCTTGCGCTTTACTACAACAAAGATTTGTTGAACCAAGCCGGGATAACAACACCTCCGGCGACCTGGGTTGATTTTGACAGCGCGGTGAAAAAAATAACCCGCGTCGACACTTTTGGAAACATTACTCTCTCCGGTGCGGCGATGGGAATGTCGAGCGATATGAGTGCCGGTACAGGAAAAATAAATCGGGCGACAGACATTTTGACTCTTCTTATGATGCAGTCGGGTGCGAGTATGATGGACCCGAAAAACAATCAAGCCAGTTTTGCTGATTTTACAAATACGACCTATGGAAGCGAAATGTCGCCGGGAGAATCGGCGTTGGCTTATTACACGAAGTTTTCAAATCAAGCAAATGATGTTTATACGTGGAATTCTCTCCAACATAACTCGAAAGACAGCTTTATCGAAGGAAAAACGGCGATGATGCTCAATTATTCCTGGCTTATTCCGCAAATCGGGGAACGGGCGCCAAAGCTGTCCCTTGGAATTGCCAGAATTCCGCAAAACAAAGATGCGAACGGCGCTGGTTTGGATGTTGATTTTGCCAATTATTGGGGATATGCGGTTTCCAAGAATAAGGCTCAAAATCAGGAATTTATCAAAGTGGCCCAGCAAAACAAGCATACCTATGCAACAGACAACCAAAGAATTGCCGAAAGTTGGAAATTTATCCGCTTTCTCACAATGCCGCAATCCTTCAGTGCGAACTTGCCGGTTGCGGCAGCAGGAACGGAAAGTGCTAATTTCGATCCGGCAGCGGAATATATCAAAAACCAATCCAAACCTGCGGCGCGGCGGGATCTTATCGAAAAACAAAAATCAGATATTCTTCTCTCCCCTTTTGCTCAGGGCAATCTCATCGCCAAAAGCTGGGCGCAACCCGACAATCTCGCGGTCGAGAAAATTTTTGACGGAATGATCGACAATGTGGTGCTCAAAAACAATTCGCTTCATGACACACTTGATCAAGCACAAAACGCAGTGAACGTGCTTTTGAGGAAATAATTTCTACAAACTACGAATTTAGCACGAATATACAAACCGATGACAAAAGCAAAAAATAAAATTTTTCTAAAAACATTATTTTTGTCATGCCTGCTTGTTTTTTCGTTCAGTATTGTCTCGAGTGCTTTTGCCGAAGCTTTGGTGCCCTGCGGTATTGGGGAAGGAAATGCGGACTGCACGCTCTGTCATCTTATCCTTGGATTCCAAAATATTTACAATTATTTGTTGGCGCTTATTTTGTCAGCCACGACTCTCGTGGTTGTTGTTGCGGGAGTGATGTATATGGTTTCGAGTGGAAACAAAGGGATGATAGAAAAGGCGAAATCTGCCCTCTCCTATGCTCTTACTGCGATGGTTCTCGCGCTCGTTGCGTGGCTTATCATCAACGCAACGCTTTCGGCTCTTGGATTCAAACATCCGTTCAGCGGAAAATGGTATGAGTTCACTTGCGACACGACACAAACGACAAGCACGAGTACGGGCACTGGGACAGGCACAAATACGAACACAAATACGAATACGGGGACGAGTACCGGATGCGCTGCAGTTGCTTCACATGTCAAAGCAATGGAGGGATGGACATATACAACAGACACAAGTCTTCGAATGAAGGATGGATATGGCGATTGTTCATCTACAACCGAACGCGCTTTTACAAGAGCCGGATGCAGCAGCCCGGGCGGATCAACAAGCGCAATGGCTGCAGGTGCTAGCGCGTTCACAGGCGCGAGCAGTCTCAAAGCTGGGGATGCGTTGGTTTGGAACAACGGCCTGCCAGGTAAAGATAGCAAGGGTCATGTGGGTATTTGTCTCAACGACGGTTGCACGCAGATTATGGGCGCGAGCACAAAATACGGAATTCATGCTAGCGGAGGCGGTTCGGCATCCATCAGCGCTCAAGCGGCGAAGAACGGATCAACTTTGAAAGTGATAAAAGCTTCCGATCATTGTCCCGCCTCAAGCTGCTAAAATTTTTAAAAGATCAAGAGGATGAAAAAAAAGACATTATTTATATTAGTAGGAACAGGAATATTGGTGCTGATCACTCTTGCTTTTTTAATTGTTACAAAATCCGGAAATAAGACCAACATTCAAAATGCCGAACAACCGTCGGTATCGAATCCGACAGTGCTTCCAACCGAGACAGAAAATAGCAAACAAAACATCCAAAGTGTTCAAACAAATATCAAGAATATTTCCGAATCTCCAGTTTCTCAGCAAGCTGTTGATAAAGGAATTGAATCAATAAGCTTCAAGGACGCGCAGGGCAATAAAATTCCGTTGACTGACTTTGGAAAAGCCACAAAGATCTCGATTATCGGGCAGTTAAGAACTTATTTGGACAACAAGGACTATGACATGTATTATTGCCCTGCGGATGGCAATGAAAAAAAATATGCGATATACTTTGGATATGATGTCAGTAAGGGCCAGGGTAATCTATATTCCGGTACTCTGACTTGGATGGGGAATTGGGAAAAAACGATGCTTTCCGATCTTCATGCGGTATTGTTTCCGGAGGTGAATTTTAGCAAAGAAGAATTGGATCAAAAACTGGAATTCAAGGATGGCAAGTTCAGATATGCCGAAGTCCGTTTGCCGGGAGGAAAAATAAGCTCGATAAACTATCATGTTTCCCTCAATGGCGTTATCATTTCGACCTCTCCCTCCTGCCTGGATAAATTGATTGAAATATACGAGCCACTCGAGCCATAAACAATATTTCTAATTGTTTTAACACTAACCAAAATGAAAAAAAGATCTTTAGTTTTACTTCTCCTTGCTGCTATTCTTTTCTTTGGCGTCGGTTCATTTGTCTTGGCTCAGACGACCACCAGCGGAGGAACCTTCGGCAATCCTCTCGCTCCCACCGATACGTTCGAAGGTGTGCTTTCAAGCATTATGAGCTATCTTCAAAAGATTGCCGGAACAATTGCCGTGATTTTCATCATCCTTGGAGGTATAATGTATATGGTTTCAGGTGGATCAAAAGAAGCAGCCGAGCGGGCAAAAAAAACACTCATCTTCGCGATTGCGGGACTTGCCATCGTGCTTGCTGCTCCGTATATCTATACGGAAGTAAAAGCTATTTTGAGCGGGAACTCTCCCGGTTCGACCTTCCAGACAATTCTGGCCAACATTTTGAAGCTCCTTTTGTCAATCGTCGGTTTTCTTGCTATAATATCAATGGTAGTCGGTGCGATTTGGATGCTTACAGCTGTTGGCGACGATGAAAGATACGAGCTTGGAAAGAAAACGGCCACTTATTCCATCTTGGGTCTCGTAGTTGCTCTTTCAGCTCTTGTAATCGCAACTCAAGTAAAGAATATTATCGGAGGATAATTTAAAAATATTTATTTTGAAGGGAGGTGAATTAATGAAGGAAAAAATAAAAATAGCCGTAGCGTATCTGACATCTGCCATTTTTCTGGTCCCAGCGATAGCACTGGCTCAAATAGATCTTACTGCAGGGGGCAATACAGGTCTTCAGCAATCGAGTATATTTAGTATTATTCAGAATGTAATGCTTTGGCTTTTGGGAATCCTCGGTTTTGTGGCTGTTATTGGTTTCGTTATCAGCGGTATTTTGTATCTTGTCGCGGCTGGTGACGAAGACGCGCAGGCAAGAGCCAAGCGGGCGATGATATATTCCATTACGGGTGTTGTTGTGGGTCTTGTGGGTCTTGTCATCCTTTATGCCGCTCAACAACTTTTGGGCGCTCAACAAATCTAGTCATCAATTGAAACTCGAGTTTTAAACCCCGTCTCTTGCAAGAAACGGGGTTTTGCTTATCAAAAAAAATATGGTATAATCCAATCAACCTAAAAACTTAACAAAAAATAATGGAAAAACAAAAAAAATATTGGACAAAATTTTTTTCAGTGGTGTCAATGGCATTTTTTGTCGCACTCACAAATTCGCAGATGGCACTAGGCCAGTGGGACAAGACAAAACTTGATGTGACGAAACTTTCCAAAAAACCGCTGAACGACATAATTTCAAACCTTGCTCTTTGGCTATTGGCTATTTTTGGCTTTATTGCTGTGATCGGGTTTGTGATCTCCGGAATACTCTACTTAATTTCAGCTGGTGACGAAGACGCGCAGGCAAGAGCCAAGCGGGCGATGATATATTCCATTACGGGGGTGCTCGTCGGCCTTGCCGGTCTTGTAGTGATCACTGCTATTGATTACTTCTTGAGTGCTACCGCGACGGGCACTTAGTTCTTGGAATTATTTTTAAGCATATGAAAAAATATTTATTTCGCCTAACTTCTTTTTCTATCGCATTGTTTTTTGTCGTTTGTTCGGCAAGCGCGGAAGTTACGTTGCCGACGGGCACAGGTCTTTCCAACAAAGACTTAACCACTGTAATCTCAAATCTCACAAATTGGATTTTGGGAATCTTCGGGTTTCTGGCGATTATCAGTTTTGTTGTGAGTGGAATAATGTATTTTCTTTCCGCGGGCGATGACAAGGCTCAGGAAAAAGCCAAAAAGCAGATGACCTGGTCGATCATGGGAGTCGTTATTGGACTTATTGGACTGGTGGTCATCACTGCGGTGGATCTTCTTCTGGGCGGATCATGATATAGAGGATTCGCGAACTTTTTTTTGCAAATTAAAATCCCCGCGGCCGAGAGCGATGCTCAAGGCGCGGGGATTTTTTTATTGCCAGTATGTGATTTCCACATATGGCGGGTTGTCCAGTTGGACAAGTAAGTCGTCATCCGCCGACAGCTGAATAAAGTTGTCGGTCGGATAGAAGTACTTCGAGTCCCCTGGCATACCCTCCTTAAAAAAGGTTATTTCGATGGGGCTGTCAGAGGCTGGGTGGTTATCATAGTAGAACGGTCCGCCGTGTCCTTTGCCAGCGTTGACCAAGAGATAATCCCTGCCGGTTGTTTTACGGGTTGCGTGAAAGATTACTTTGTACTTGCCATCTTTCACGATCGGAAGGTTTGTGGCTCGAAACTCGGCCTTTCCACCTTTCCGTACGCCCACACAACCCGATCCGTGAATTATCTTTTCTCCTCCCAGAAATTCAAGCGGTCGAATTATCGTGTACTGTTTCATCTCCTTCTTTTTGGGTGAACTTTTAGCATCGGCGGACGAAGAAAAGATCTTTCCGAAGGTCTCTTGCACGAGGCCTTTCTTCCGCTCCTCGATGAATTTCTTGTCATCGGGGGAGAGTTCCTTGCGCTGCTTGATTTTCTTTTTGATCTCTTTGAGGCGGATTACGGTTTTCGCGTCCTCGGCCTCTTTTTGATCGGAGAGTGTTTCCGCCAGGACCCGGTCAGTCCCTGAAGTTCTCATGGCTCCAAAGGGATCCACTCCAATAAGCTTTATCCAAGCGGCTGGAGAAATAATCACTTGCGTGACCATCAAAATCAATATCGCCACTATCGCCCAGGCGGAGAATTTTTGAAAGAACTTCCCGTCTGGGTACACAATGAGATAAGCGATGGATCCCACCAAGAGAGACCATCCAACAAGTGGATTTTGGGTTAGATCAAAGTATGGCAGAAAGAAGATGATTACCAGCTCCCAAAAGAAGATCGTTTTCACGAGATTCCAGTAGGCTCGAAATAAACGGGAAGTTGGATATTCTGCCGGAGAAAGTCCAAGCGCCTCCAGTCCTTCGCCGATAAAACCCAGGGAGAGTAATCTCCTGAGGTTGAAAAGGGCGCGAAAGATGAAGAATGTTGCCGCCATGGACAAGACCATTGTGATCCAGGAGAGATCCCAACCGGTTATACCATTCAACTCGCTAAGCATTAGCTGGCAGATGTACAAAGCCGCGAGAGGAACGATTATGGAGATCAGAGTATTCCTCAGCCTCTGGGTATCATCCAGACCGGTTTGACGGAAGGCAATCCGAAAGATCACTACGATATCATTGATCATCTGTGATAGGCTGTTCATGTCGTCTCCTTGGCCGGCTCAAACAGGGAAAACCCGGTTGAGCCAATTGAAAAACGTGTCGATATGACCAGAGCTTGCAGGCGTCGCGGCCTTCAGTGGGCCATATTTCTTTTCAAGGCTCTTTCTTGTTTTCCTGACTTTCTTTGCCGCAGTTGCCAATCTGGCAGAAAGTTGAATGTCCGGAAAATCAAGAAGTCCAAGACCTTTGCAAAGTTTCTTCCGCTGGGCGTTAGAAAGTTTGTCAGAGGCCAAGATTTGAAGAAAGGCCAAAGCGTCGTCTATGCGGGCGGTATACTCCTTCGTGGTTTTGCGCCCGCCTTTTTCAGCACTGAAAGTTTGGCGGTCCGGAAATTCCTTTATCGCCGCAATAGTGCAACGAACCTTCGTCCTTTCTTGGTCGGTTAAAGTTACCAGGAAATTAGTTAATCTGATAACTTCTTCCGGCTTCAAACCTTTTCCGACTCTAGCCAGAAAATCGGCCTCGTCAGCAAGGCCCAGCCCGAATGGCCAAGCGCCGTGACTTATCAATCCCTGTCTGACTTCCTTGAATTCAGGAGTCTTCAAAGATTTCCAGATTCTGCCCAGGGTGCCGATAACGACTGCGTCAGTCGCCACTTCGCCAGTGAAGCCAAATATTTTTTTCCAGATAGGTCCGATCATTTTGCACTCCCTTTTCTCAAATTTTGAAAGAGCCTTTAAAAAAGGCTTTTTTGCCTATTTTGACGCTCCAAGAGCATCAATGGATTATATCACCATTTTACAACTTTGTCAATCCCAGCAGAAATTGGAGTATTGGTCGGAAAAAGATCCGTTTAGCCTTGTTTTTTTTCAATATTTTCATTAGTATTAGTAAGCATATTTCTGACGGGACCGATATGCGCTAATTCACTCAAATTGCTACTATATTGATATGCCGGGGTGGCGAAATGGCAGACGCACTAGCCTTAGGAGCTAGCGGGAGCAATCCCATGGAGGTTCAAGTCCTCTCCCCGGCACAATGCCAAAAATCATTTTTCAAAACAAAGATCTGATTGCCGTGGACAAACCTGCCGGACTGTCTGTGCATCCGGGGGTGAACACAAGCGAAAGAACGCTTGTTGATTTTTTGCTGGAAAAATTTCCCGAGATCGAAAATGTTGGCGATGATCCCCGAGTGCGTCCAGGAATTGTTCACCGGCTTGATAAAGATACATCTGGAGTGATGGTTGTTGCGAGAAATCAAAAAGCTTTTGAGTATCTGAAAGACTTGTTCAAAAACCGAAAGATCGAAAAAAAATATCTGGCGGTTGTTCACGGCAAACTGAAAGAAAAAGAAGGCCGGGTCGAAGGCGAAATGGGAAGATCGAAAAAAGATTTTCGAAAACAAGCTTTGGTACGGGGAAAAATATCCGTGAGAAAAGAAAGATATTCCCTGACATTTTATAAGGTCAAAAAAGAATTTGAAAAATGCTCTCTTCTTGAAGTTTCTCCCAAGACCGGCCGGATGCATCAAATCCGAGTTCATCTTCACTCCATCGGACATCCGATTGTCGGGGACAAAAAATATACTTTCAAGGAATTCAAAAATATCGATGCGCCAAGAATGTTTCTTCACGCCGCTTCAATCAGCTTCATCGGCCCAAACAAAGAAAAATACTTTTTCGAAAGCAAACCGCCGGAAGAGTTTGAGCTGGCTAGTTTATACAGTTAGAACTTCTTTAAAGACAACTTAATCAAAAAATAGTTACAAATATGGCTCCCGCAACCATAAGCGCAGTGGCAATAATTTTTTTCTTCAAGTCGCTTCGTTCCTTGAAATAAAACAGGCCAATCAAAAAGGCAAAGAGCGGCATGATTCTTTTTATTGCCATCACGCTTGCAACAGGTGCTACCCCAAGCGCAGTATTCACAGTTCCATTTTCTGCAAAGACAATAACTCCGACAATAGTCATACCAAACAATAATGGACGCAGCTCAGGTTTTATAACAGCTTCTTTTATTTTCCCAAATTCTTTAAATACGATCAGCATTACAAGAAAACCCGCTCCTATTAATAAGTGCACTACAAGAGATGAAAAAAGCACCGAAGACTCTATGATGGTTACTTTTGCCAAAGTGGTTGTGAAGGTAAAACAAATTGCTGTTACTAAAAAATAAAGCGCCCCTTTTCGATTACTTCTATGCTGTTGATTACTGGAATTCTTATGTGTATTTTTTTTGTAATTCATCGTTATAGCACCGATAACTATAAGGATAATCCCGAAAAAACTGGCAGCTGTGGGAATCTCACCGAGCACAAATATGGGCGGAATTATTACAGAGATGCTGACCAGCGCCATAAAAGGCATGAGGTGATTGAATTCCGCCAAATTCAGAGCACGATACATGAACCAATATGCCACAATATTGAGTCCGGCATACAAAGCCATCGTTTCCCAGAAACGCGCGGAAAGATTCTCATAGCCGAACGTTTTGGTTGAGAAAAAATATAGGAATAAAAACATCAAGCCTGCGACCGTAAATGTAACAAAGCCGACAAGATTATTTATGCCTGGCCTTTGCAATGATTTTTTATTAATAGCAGCACCGAGGGCTTGGAATAAAGCACCGCACATTGATAATACTACAGCTAATGTTGACATTGGAATTTTCTGAGATTATTCATTTTAGATATTCTACCACATTTAAATCATTTGGATATAAAAATAAGGCTAAATAAAGCCTTATTTTCAATGAGCGGGTAACGGGAGTCGAACCCGTATCTCTACCTTGGCAAGGTAATATAATAGCCGCTATACGATACCCGCTTGTTATATTTTCGATTTCAAGCCGTCAATCCAGCCGATTATTCTGAAAAATAACTTTACATTATTTATCCTAATATGAACCGTTCCTTGGGTCAAACTATTTTTGTTTCGTTTGCCTTTGCTGTATATACTAACCGAACAGCAAGTTTTGATAAATTGGTTTTCGGGTATTTTTGTTAAGATCGACCAAAACTGAAGAGCTTTTTTTATGTCCACATTTTTGTGAGCAATGAGCTGTATCTTTATCTTGCTGTTTTCAACCTTGCATATTTTTCTGAAAAATTTCATCATTATCTTTATCAAATCCGGATCAGAATTTGCGAAATCAACTGCTTTCCATTTGCTTCCATGAGCGCCTTTCTTGTAGCCTTCCGCCCAGTATAAAGAGACGCCGGTTAAAAAAAGTCTGTTTTTCAATAAACCTGATGTCTCAATTTTCGCAAGACTGCGAATTTCATCCGCTCTTTTTTTGGCCAGGATAGTCTGATTTTTGTTTCTTTTCAAAAGGCCGGCGATGCTGCCTTTATGGACTCTTGCTGATATTCTATTTTTTGCTTTTTGGGACAGCTCAATGTTCGAAAGCCAGAGACTCAAAGTGCTTTTGGGAATCTTCAATTTCCCGCTTATTTCATTGTAGCTAAAGCCTTGCTTTCGCAACTCTATTGCGCGTGCTTTGTCTTTTCTCATATAAATTGAACCCACGATATATAGACTAATTATACCATAGGTTCAATTATGTTTCAACTGTGTGGTGCCGGGTCCCAGAATCGAACTGGGCACACAAGGATTTTCCTTGTCGGTTACTTGAGTTTCCTCAAGGATCGGACTATTTCATTATCCTTCCGCCAGTTGGCGGATTGGGATATTGGGCGCTGGCGCAAGATTATTGTTGGGACTCACTTGCTAGTCTCTACACCTGCCTCCGCTAAAGCTATGGCAGGCAAGCCTTCTAAAATCGGCTTGCTTGCAATCCGTAGCCTCCCGGCGGAGGATTGGCTCGAGATTGCCATATCGCCTCATCGGCGATTTAGGTTTCCTCGAATTCACCCAATTTTCAATCCCGCATTACTGCGAGATGGACCGAAAATCAGTCCTCTGCTCTACCACTGAGCTAACCCGGCTTCGTCGCTTCGCTCCTTGAAACCTTGCGGTTTCAATACTTCCACCCCGGGAAAACTCCTGTTTTCCCGACCCCTTTCCCTTCCTGTGGACGATGCAGGGCTCGAACCTGCGACATCTTGCTTGTAAAGCAAGCGCTCTACCAGCTGAGCTAATCGTCCGTCCCGGTGCGGATGAGAGGATTTGAACCTCCACAGCCTAATGGCCACAAGCCCCTCAAGCTTGCGTGTCTACCAATTCCACCACATCCGCGGAATCTATTTTTCCTCGACCTCTTTTTCCGGAGAAACGATTTCTTCAGCTTTCGGCTCTGCTATTTTTTCTTCTGGTTCCTGTTCTTTCTCTTTTTCTTCCACCACAAAATTTGCCAATTCTTTTGTTTTCAATTTCGAGATGCGGACGCCTTTGCTGCGGAGATAATATAGTTTCGCCCGACGCACCTTGGCTTTTTTCACGATCTCTATTTTGGCAATGGCCGGCGAAAGGATCGGAACTGTTATCTCTACGCCTGTTCCAAGAGTGACCCGCCGGATAGTGGCCATAGGCGAAGAGCTTTGCTTTCCCTTAACGGAAACCACGATTCCCTCGAACACCTGAACTCTTTCTTTCTCTCCTTCTTTGATTTTTCGGTGGACTTTGACAATGTCTCCCGCTTTGAGATCCGGCCTCTTTTGGGATGCGCGAACCTTTGCGTTGAATTTCTGAACTTTTTCCATAACAAAAAATAACTTTTTAAAGCTAATTCATCTTATAATTATTTTCCCAAAGCGTCAAGGATGCGCAGGGAATTGACAAAAATGTTTTTATGGATTATACTACTATAGTGCCCAAAATCAGAAGGGGCCAAGGAAGGAATCAAAACTACTTTTTCGCGAAGTATTTTTTTATTGCCAAGCGAAGCGAGAGAAATCAAAGCTTGTTTTGATTTCCGAGCAAGCGATGACAGCAAGGTTTCCCTTATTTTTTTAATTTTTCTTAAAATCGCTTACTATGACAAAGCTGGAGATCATCAAACAACTTGAATACCTAACTGCCTTTCAAGCCGGCTGCCTCTCAAACGGAGACTGGGAGAGCTTTGACAAGACAGAAGACGAAATAAAAAAGCTGGAAAAAATGATTATTACCTGGCAGGAAAGCAACATGCCAAATACTGCCTAAAATTCATTGTTTCACAGAGGAAAACGATTGTTTCACGTGCTCTTGACTTTCTTGCAAAAAAATGCTACACTAGTTTGTTAGGTCCTGAAAAGGGCTTTTTTGTATGCCTGAAGTAAAGACCCGACATTAACAATTTATCCAATACAATGCGCAAATTGGCCTCGCTGATTCTTGCTGCAATTGTCGCTCTGGCCATTCCGGCGGCGGCTGTCGGAGCGGATGCCGATTCAAACCAAAATGCCAAACAAATATTGGAAAACAAAAAGATAAGTACTCTCAGTGACAACTTTCTTGTCGCCCTCTATGTTCCGAAAGTTGGCAATGTGCAATATTCAAAAATGTACAAAAACAAGCTGCTCTCGGAAAACTTCATATTGCCAAAAGGAAGTTTCGTTGTGAATGCCTCGGCTTATACCGCGGCGGCCGACGAATGCGGAAAGAGCGACGGGATCACAGCTAGTGGCAAAAAGGTCCAGGCAAATCACACTCTTGCTTGTCCCAAGCAGTATCAGATGGGAACGAAAATAGAAATTGACGGAATGGGAACCTATGTCTGTGAAGACCGTGGCGGTGCGATCAAAGCCAACCACTTTGACATCTATATGCCAACCAAAGCGGAAGCCTTCGCCTTCGGACGCAGAAATCTCATAGCGATGGTGGTTGAATAAGAACAAATAAAAACACCCCTGGCTTATTGCCGGGGGTGTTTTGTTATTTTGAAATTTATTTTATGATCTTGTCCACAATTCCGTACTCCATCGCCTCTTGGGCGCTCATGAAATAGTCGCGCTCGGTGTCTTCCTGCACCTTTTTGATTTTTTGTCCGGTATGCTTGGCCAAAATTTCATTGAGCTTTTCTTTCATCTTTACAATATGCTTGGCGTGGATTGCGACATCGGTAGCCTGTCCCGAGGCTCCACCCATTACTTGATGAATGAGTATCTCACTATTTGGAAGGCAGAATCTTTTCCCTTTTTTCCCGGCGGCGAGTAGCAAGGCTCCCGCTGAAGCGGCAAGACCCACGCAAATCGTCGAAACATCTGCTTTTGCGTACTGCATTGTGTCATATATTGCGAGCGCCGAGCTCACGCTTCCGCCTGGAGAGTTGATATAGATCCGAATATCGGCCTTGCTATCTTGGCTGTCGAGGAAAAGAAGCTGGGCAATGATGGCGCTTGCCGTATGGTCGTCAATCGGACCGCCAAGAAAAACGATCCGCTCTTTGAGAAGCCGCGAATATATATCATATGCCCGCTCGCCATAAGCGGTTTTTTCAATGACAGTTGGGATGAGAAATTGGTTTGTTAGCATAATTTTCAAAACATTCAATGTTGGGGTCGCCCTAACATTGAATGTTGTTAAAGGTTTTCCAAAAACTTGAATACTTTTTCATTTGTCAGGACTCCCTTTGTATAATTGTACAGTCTTTCCATATCAACATTTTTTTCCATATCCCCTGCATTCTTGTAGTACGCCATAACCCGGTTCATTTCTTCCTCGATTTCCCCAGCCGGGATATTGATTTCCTCCGAGGCGGCGATTTCACGCAGTACGAGTGCCGCCCGCACCCGTTTTTCGGCTGTTTCCTTCCAGCTTTTTGTGAGCTCGCTCTTGGATTTTTTGATATTTTCGAGATATGCGTCAATTGAGAGCCCCATTCCGGCGATGTTTTGTTCGAGCTCCGCCATCATTTTTTCGAGCTCCTGATCAATGAGAATCTCAGGAAGGTCAATCCGGCTTTCAGCGGTGATTTTTTCGATTGCAAGCGTACGCCATTTTTCTTCATTCTTTTTTTTGTGTTCCATGTCGATTCCTTCGGAGATGCTTTTTTTGAGGGCTTCGATGGTTTCGAAATTTCCGAGGCCTTTGGCAAATTCATCATTCAATTTTGGCAATTCTTTCTCTTGGACCAAATTCATTTTCACTTTGAAGCGAGCAGGCTTTCCGGACAAGCTTTTTTGATGATACTCTTTCGGGAAGGCGAGCTCAAAATCTTTTTCGTCATTTTCCTTCATTTCAACAAGTTGTTCCTCAAAACCTGGGATAAAATAGTTTTCACCGATTGTGAGTGGGTGATTTTTGGCTGTTCCGCCTTCGATTGGTTTTCCCTCAATCAGCACTTCAAAATCGATCTCTACGCGATCCCCTTCCTTTGCTTTTCGCGCCACTGTGATGATTTTTGCCCGGCTCTTTTGAAGGGCCTCGAGTTCTTTTTGAATTTGCTCCTCGGTTACTTTTTCCGGTTCGGATTTTTTAATGGACTTTGCGTCCTTTCGATAGTTGGAAAGTACAATTGCGGGCATCACTGCTGCAACAGCTTTGTATTCAAGGTCGTTTCCCTTTGCGATCTTGGTAATTGTGATCTTCGGTTCGCCGATCACCTCGATCTTGTTTTTGACGATCGCATCGACGTAGGTTTTCTTGATGGCTTTTTCCGCTCCGTGTGCCAAAATTTTTTCCGCTCCGACTTTTTGCTCCACAATCGAACGTGGCGCTTTTCCGGGACGGAATCCGTCTATCTTGATATCTTTTGAAAATTCTTCAGCTGCGGCGTCGATGAATTTTTCAAATTCGGCTTTCGGAACCGAAATTTCAATTTCAATTTGGGATTTGGGTAGTTTCTTGATTTCCATAATGCTACGCTGTATGCAATATTACTTTTTAAATTTATCTTTATACAATTCAACGCTCTTTTTGACAGCTTCGATCGCCTTAGCTTTTCCTTCTACGCCGTCAATCGTCACAATTTTTCCTTCGATGGATTTGTATGTTTCAAAGAAATGCTGGAATTCTTTGATTGAGTGCGGATTGATATCGGCAAGATCTTTTACATTTTCCCAACGGGGATCTTCCAGAGGAACTGCAATAATTTTGTCGTCTGATTCACCGCCGTCTGTCATATGCATCACAGCCACAGGTCTCACTTTTACGAGTATGCCGGTGCTTAAAGGATAGGTTGTCAAAACCACAACATCCAATGCGTCGTTGTCTTCCCAGATTGTTTGCGGAGCAAAGCCATAATCAAATGGGTAATCTTGAGAAGATTTCATGGCGCGATCAAGCTTTATCAGCCCTGTTTCTTTGTCTATTTCATATTTGTTCTTTGATCCCTTTGGAATCTCGATTATCACATGAAATTCTTCGGGAGCTTTTTCTCCAAGGGAGACATCATGCCATAGGTTCATATTTTTGTCGTTAGTGTTTATTATTTAGTATTTTTATTCCGATTTTTCTTTTACTTCTTTTACTTCTTTGGATTTTTTCTTATCGGTTTTTTTCTTTTCCTTTTTTGCTTCGTTTTTCTTTGCCGGCTTTTCTTCACTTGTTGTTTTTTCAGCGGAAGGATCTTCTTCGACAGGCTTTTCCTTTTCTGCCTCTTCATCTTTTTCATCTCCCGTGACAACGTCAATTCTCCATCCGGTCAGCTTCGCCGCCAAACGCACGTTCTGCCCTTGTTTTCCGATTGCAAGAGAAAGCTGATCGGCGGGAACCATCACGCGAGCCTCCTGTCGGGCTTCTTCGAGTTCCACATGCAAAACTTTTGCCGGCGAAAGAGCGTTTGAAATAAACTTTGCCAAGTCTTCATTCCATTCGATGATATCTATTTTTTCTCCGCCCAATTCGTCAATCACCGCCTGCACGCGTGTTCCTTTTTGGCCAACGCAGGATCCGATCGGATCGATTCCGTCTTCATTCGATGAGACAGCGATCTTTGTTCTGGATCCGGCTTCGCGAGCCATCGCCTTTATTTCTACTGTTCCCGCGAAAATTTCGGGAACTTCGATTTCAAAAAGTTTTTGGACAAGCGCCGGGTGGGATCTCGAAAGAATTATGCCGGGCCCTTTTGGATCTGACTCGACTTTCATCAAATATATTTTGAGACGCTGACCGAGCCGGTATCTCTCACCTTCAACCTGTTCCGATGGAAACAATATTCCGGTTGATTTCCCAAGGTCAATGAAAATATTCCGGCCCTCGATTCGCTGAATGACGCCGCTCAAAATTTCGCCTTCCTTCTGCTTATACTCATCATACATTGAGTCTCTTTCTGCCTCACGGATCTTTTGGACGATCACTTGCTTGGCGGTTTGAGCTGCCACTCGGCCGTAGTCGCTTTTTGATTCCATTTTTTCTTCAATGATGTCTCCTACTTTCACGTCAGATTTCGTTTTTTTTGCTTCCTCGAAGGTCAAATCTCTTTCGGGATTGTATCGCGGAATTTTTTCTTCATCTTCAGCTTGGTCCTTGTGTGTTTCAGCAGGCATAGTCTTTTTGGCTTGTTCTTCCGCATCCATTTCCTCTTCTTCCGGTTCGAAAACACGGGTTGTTTCATCGACGACTTCTTTTACGAGAAAAAAGTCGGCTCCGCCTGTTATTTCATCGAACTGAGCGCGAATATGCTGTCCCCGCCGTCCGTAGTCTTTTTTGTAGGCAGCCGCGAGTGCCGACTCAATTGCTTCAATTACCTTTTTTTTGTCTATCCCTTTTTCTTCGGCGATCTGCGCGATCGCGCTTCCAAATTGTCCAAGCCGTCCGGTCTGGGATTCATCGGTTTGGTCAGTTTTTTTCAGTTTTTTTTGTTTAGCCATAATGATAATTTAAAATTTAGAAATTAAAATGCCCGTTCGCACGGACATCAGGGAATCACTTCAGGTAAGTACAATTTAACAAACAATTATTTTTTTGTCAAATAAAAAATCCCCCGCTTTTTTGGCGAGGGATTTTTTGACCTAAGCTCTTATGGAGCTGGGCTTGGCTGATTGTTGTTGATTGGTGTATTCGGCGGGATGGGCTGTTGGTCGCGTTGGACGGAAGGCTCATTAGAAGGAGATTGGCCGCTGGGATTTTGGCCAGCGGGAGATTGATCCAGGCCATCCAGCGCTTTCTTTCCCGCTTGCAGATTTGAAACTATTTTCTTTAAGTCCGCATTATCCGGATTGAGATTGGAAACTTTCTGGAATTGTTCCAGGGCTTTTTGCTTGTCGCCCAATTTGTCGTAGGTGAGGCCGAGGAAATACATAGCGTTGGAATAATTCTCGGCAAGCTTCACAGTGCTCTCCAAAGTAGTGCGAGCTTGTTCATATTTTCCGGTTTGGAAATAAAGTACTCCGAGCTGGAAAGATATGCCGGTATCACGAGGATTCATTTTTTGGCTTTCTTCGAGTTTTGCAATAGCCTGATCGATTTCACCCTGCCTTTGGAGGACGACCGCGATCATGAACTGAGCAGGGATATAATTGTTCTTGAGTCCAACTGCTTTTTCGAAGTTCTGTTTGGCAAGTACCAGATCCTCTTTCGCTTTGTCAGGCAAAGTGGTAACTTGTTTTCCTTGCTGCTGGCTGGCTTTCATGGTTTCCAAATCAGTCATTGATAGATAAACTTGTCCGATTTGATAATAAACGGACGGATCTTGAGGACTGTTTTTGAGCGCTTTTTTGTAATTATCGAGAGCCGCCTCTGCAGCGCCGTCTTTGGATCCGATAACATTTTGATTGATTTGAGCGAGCTGGACAAGGTTGTCTGGATTGCTCGGGTTGATATTTATGGCAGCGTTAGCTTGTTCTTCGGCGGCGAAATACAAATTGCTGACATTCGCCCGGTCGTCGTCGGAAAGATTTTGAATGCCTTTTTCGGAAACTTTTTGGTTGAGGAAAGCGAAAAGCGCTACAGACAGGTTGCGGTGGAAAAGATCCCGGCTTGGATCAAGAGTTGCAACGCGGTTCAACTGTCCAATCAGCCCTTCGAGATTTGCGCCCTTGGCATCACTTTCGAGAGCTTTGTTATAGACGGCCGCCGCAGCATACTTCTGTCCCTCGAGAAAAATAAGGGAAATGAATCCGACGATGATTATTACAAAAACGAAGGAAAGAATGAGAGAAACTCGAGGCGAAGAAGTTTCGCTGATAATGTCATCTTTTTTCTGGAAAACAATTGCGGCGAGGGTTGCGAATGCGGCAGTGAGAATCCACCAGGAAAAATCAAGTGTAATATTGGAGGCGTAGAAGAACATTGCCAGAGTGAGATATATCCAGGCAGCAGTAATACCCAAAAGAGTATATATGCCATCCTCCTTTTTTCCGAAAATTTTGACGAGCATTGAGAAAATATACACTGCCATTGATCCGATCAAAAAAAGGAAGGCTGCGATGCCGAGAATTCCGGTGGATGTCGCGAGAGTGAAAAAGCGACTCGAAGCCTCATTGAACTTCACGGACCAAAAATCTGTGAGATTTATTTCGGCTGGTTTTCCCTGAAGGTAGCCAAGATCGTAGTTTGATAAACCGAGACCGAGGAGAGCTTTGTCTTTCAATGCAACCTTAGCCACATCATAGGAAGCGCCTTGAGATAGACCGACTTCAACGGGAAGCTGCGCTGATACGATGGAACCTGATTTCCCAATCAGTGTGCTGATCAAAATGAGAGCCAGGATAACCATTGGGAGAATGAGCGTTTTGTTTTTTTCTTCATTTCCACTCACGATGATAGAGAGTCCCAAGAAAATTGCCATTCCCACGAGGAAGATGATCAAAGAAGTCCGGAAGTTGATCACAATCAATGTGAAGACAAAAACCATGGCGATCAAAATGAGGGCGATTTTCAGCCAAGTCGGTCGTTTTTCCAAAATAGTGGCGGTAGTGAGGATCAAAATCGCGCCAATGAAAAAGGAAAAGGCATAAACAGATCCAACGGTGTTAAACGAGTTGTGCGTCATGAGCGGATTTTTGAAGATGAATTTTCCGAAGATCTGGAAAATTGCGAAAAGAGATGCCAGGAAAGAGGACGCTATCAATGCGAGAATCAATCCGGTAATTTTTTTGCGGGTACCGAAATTGTTGTTGACCACCAAAAACACGGCGATAAGCGCGATAAATGTGGTCAGAGACAAGCTTTCTGTTCCGAACGCTCCCCACATGCTTTGATCGCGATAAACAGAAAAGACGGTGCTCAAGGACAAGATGACGAGAAGAAGCAAAATTGGGACAAGAAGAAAATTTTTCTTGATGCGGATGCGCCCTTCCCAGGCCAATTTTCCAATCCAGGCGAGAAAAGCGATTCCTCCGAGGAAAACGAGCAATATTTGCTTATTGAGCTCCAAGATACTGGGGACATTCGGGAGAAAAAACAGGGGAATGAGGAAAGTGAGGAGATATACCGCACCTGTGATGATCCAGTCTATGATTTTCGGCGCAACCACGCTTTTTTGTTTGTTTTCTGTCGAGTAAGAATTGGTTTCCATTGAATATTTTTCGGGCATTTCCTTCATGGGCACTTCCCTTGTCGGTCCTGCCGAGGCTGGGATATTCCCCCTTCGCATATCAATTTTCATTTTTCTGTTTGTCGCCTCCATGCCAATTTTTCTGTTTTTGTGGGTTGGCAATCAGGCACAGTTAAGTTAATTACCTTTTGATTATAACAGACCGAAAAAATCTGTCGAGCATCTTTTTTAATTCGTAACAAGAGCAAATATGAAGACAAATGGCAAGATAAAAATAATTGTACCAAGCTTGATATCCAAGAAGTAATGATCGAAAAAAGAAACGGAAAGAAAAGAAAACACTATACAATAAAATAATAAATATGTCAATCTGAGGTCTTTTTGCGCTCCCCTGCTTTTTAGAAAGAAAAAGAATGCCAGAAGAGCAAGAAAAATCATACCAACTATTCCCAGTTCGCTA
>JBAZRT010000003.1:0-3924 GCA_041662765.1 Parcubacteria group bacterium | reverse complement strand
GAACGGGCTGATATTGCCAACTTTCTAATTGGGGGTGCTTTTGGTATTCGCTCATTACAAACTGTCCGATGCCAACGCCTGCAAAAGGATGATTTAGAATAGTTTCATATGAAACATTTTGATACAGATTCCGTTCCTGGAGAGATTGGGTGGAAAAAAAAGAAGAGCAAGAAAAAAGAGCAAAGATTATTGTCGATGCAATTATTATGAAGGTTATTATTTTGATAAAAGAAAAAGAACCAATCCCCATTTGAGAACCCTTCCGCACTCGTGTGTATGCGGTTCCTGTAAAGTAGATAAGCAAGCCTACAAAAAATCCCAAAAAAGACGATCGAGAAAAAGTCAAAAAAAATCCCAATCCGGTTATAAGCAAGGCAGCCAGCAAAAGCCACCCGGGAATATGTCCCAAAAATGTTTCATATGAAACATTTTCTTGCTCTTCTTCGCCTATTGAGGAGGACGCGGAATGACTGGTCTTATTTAAAGTATTTAACAAATTTGAATCATCCCCGGCCCTCTTTTTGCCAAGTGGGGATAGTTTCCTCAGGAGTAACGTGCCAATGATTATGAATAAGGGAACCAACAAAAACCCTGCCAAGATATTTGGATGTGGGAACGTTCCGTAGGCTCGAACGTGCTTTTCGCTGTTGATAACAATCTTAGCGACTCCGTCGATGTTTGGTCCAATGACGCTTTCTCCCAAAAAATGAAGTTCTAGAGAACCATTGCGAATAAATTGGGCTATTCCTAGCAGAGATTGAAACAATCCATTTATAACGATCGCAAAAAAGCCTGTTTTAAGCCATTTTGGCTCATTCAGCGATTTTGCCGCCAAAATAGCGAAAAGCAGGATCTCGACGAGTGTAAAAAACCTATATGCGGCTATGGGTTGGTATTGCGACCAAAAAATAGAGAGACCCGTCCAGCCGAGGAAAACTAGCAGATAAAATGTTTCACGTGAAACACTGGAAAAATAAAAAGCATTTGACCTTCTTGCTCTTTTGTTGCATTGTGATGATAAATCCTGTGTCCGCGAAATATATTGACCAAAAAACAACTTTATTGTATAAATAAATATCGTTGCTAACATCAAGAGATCCGCCCAGCTGAAACTCATCGTCGTATATTCATTGAATCCCCCATTCAGAAATGAGTAGGGTGTCAAAAAGATCTGGCGAATATTGAACGAGAAGGTCAGAAAAAAGACGACAATAAGGATTTTTTCCGCATTTTTCCAGAGCCAGACGATTTTTTGTTTCACGCTTTCCATAAATATAGTTTAACATGAAACAATTGATCGGGTGAATTGACTAATATGCAAAATATACATAATATATAAAGTGCACTGGGCCCATAGTATAATGGTAGAACAGATCCATGGCATGGATCGGACCGGGGTTCGATTCCCCGTGGGTCCACAAATAATTCTTTGTGCGAATAAATTGAGGGTTTGCCTGCTTGCTGGCAGCCAGGAATTCCCATATTTCCACATTATGCAAAATACTTTGTCCTTGTAGTTCAACGGATAGAACAGTGGCGTCCTAAGCCATTGATGTAGGTTCGATTCCTACCAAGGACACAGAAATTATTTTAGGCAGATATTTGAGATGGCCTTTGCGAAGGCTGTTTTTTATTGGTAGAATACGTTCAATAAGAATTAATATAATTTTATGAATAAAAAAATCAATCTCGCTGTTGTTTTCGGCGGGCGGTCGGGGGAGCATGAGGTTTCACTTTCGTCAGCGCGCGGTGTGATGAAAAATTTGGATAAGGATAAATATAATATTATTCCGATTGCGATCACGAAAGGCGGGAACTGGCTCATTGGAGAAAAAGGGGAGGAGTACATAAGAATTAATTCTGACAAAATCGGAAAAGAAGGAGCGATCAGTCTCGATGATTCGCAAAAGTTGGTGACCATCAAAGATTCGGAGAAAAGTATTTCAAACTATGCCGAGGGCGAGCTCAAAGAGAAAATAGATTTGGTTTTTCCGATCCTGCACGGGCCGTTTGGCGAGGACGGGCGGTTGCAGGGGATGCTGGATATGCTCGGCGTGCCGTATGTTTTTTCGGGAGTGCTCGCGCATGCGATCGGAATGAACAAACCGAAAGCGAAAATCATCGCGGGGAAAAGCGGTGTGCCAGTGCCCAAAGATATCGTGTTGAAAAAAGCCGAGAAATATAATTTCGATGAATTAATCGAAAAATTATCTCTTCCAATGATGGTGAAGCCGTCGGAGCTGGGTTCTTCAGTCGGAATATCTCTTGCGAAAACAAAAGAAGATCTGGAAAAGGGGATTCAAGATGCTTTTTCTCACGGAGATGAGGTCATTTTGGAACAGTATATAAAAGGAAGAGAGTTCACGGTGACAGTGATGGGCAATGTTGAGCCGAAAGTTTTGGCAATCACCGAAATCATCCCGCTCATTTCCGAATTCTATGACTACAAGGCGAAATACGAGGACGGCGGTTCAAAACATGTTTGTCCGGCAGAAATTTCAAAAGAGGATGAGGAGAAGTTGAAACGCTACGCCGCGTCCACCTTCAAATCAATCGGATGCAATGACCTCTCTCGCATTGATTTCCTCTGGAGTGAAAAAGAAAACGAATACTATTTCACGGATATCAATACCATTCCCGGCATGACCCCAACCAGTCTTGCTCCGGAAGCGGCCAAGCTCGCCGGAATGGATTTCACACAGTTTCTCGACAAACTGATCGAAGGCGCAATGAGACGATCTGGCACGGAGTAAATAGGAATTGGCAGCGGACTATATTTGTGAAGAAGATGCGGCTGGGCATCTTCTTCTTGTAATAATGAATTGGCATGTTAATATTGAAATATGATCAAGAAAATTCCAACGCCGATAATTGAAATCATTCGGAAACTTGAAGCCGCCGGCTTTGAGGCTTTTGTGGTGGGCGGGTGCGTGCGGGATCTCTTGATGGATGTCGAGCCGAAAGACTGGGATGTGACGACGAACGCAAAGCCAAACGAAGTGACGAAAATATTTCCGGATAGTTTTTATGAAAATGCGTTTGGGACGGTGGGAGTGAAAATAAAAAATACAGGTAAAAATTTGAAAGTCGTTGAAAGCGAAAAATCAGAAAAGGAAGGGACAGAAGTGGTTGAGGTTACTACATACAGAATTGAATCGAAATATTCTGACAAGCGGCGGCCCGACAAAATAAAGTTTGCCAAGACGCTTGAAGAGGATCTGAGCCGGCGGGACTTCACGATCAACGCGCTGGCGCTCAAGATAAAAAAATCTGATTTTGAAATCATAGATTTGTATGACGGGCAGAAAGATTTGAAGAAGAAAACAATCCGGGCGGTAGGGGATGCGAATGAGCGATTTAATGAGGATGCGCTCCGAATGATGCGGGCGGTGCGGTTTGCGGTGGGGCTTGGCGCGAATACAATTGTGAAAAGGACGAGCGGACCAAGAAAGTTGAGCGAAAAAATGCCTTTCGATATTGAGGAGAAAACCAAAAAGGCGATTGCGAAAAATTCAAAAAATTTGAAATTAATTGCGCTTGAAAGAATCCAGGATGAATTGAACAAGATTGTCGTTTCCGATTTTGCGGCGGAGGGGATCGAACTTCTGCGTGAACTGAAATTGCTTCAATATATTGTTCCCGAACTTGAAAAGGGATATGGCGTGGGACAGAACCGGCATCATATATACACGATATATGAACATTCGATCTTGTCGCTCAAGAACTGTCCATCCGAAAAATTGGAAGTGCGGCTGGCGACGCTTTTTCATGATATCGCCAAGCCTGACACGAAACGGGGAGAGGGCGCCTATTCCACATTTTATAACCATGATCATGTCGGTGCGCGAGTGGTCGAGAAAATTTTGAAACGGCTGAAATATTCTTCGGACACCGTCAGAAAAGTGCGGCTGCTTGTCGACAATC
>JBAZRT010000002.1:28326-45016 GCA_041662765.1 Parcubacteria group bacterium | reverse complement strand
CCCCCTGCTGAAGACGCACAATCGTGTGCAAATTGCATTCTTCCAAAAGCTTTCGCTTGATGGCCGTTTTCACGCCTTCGCCAAAAAGCGTCCCGTCCGGCAAAACTATGCCCGCGCGTCCCATGGGTTTGAGCAAATGCATAAACAAAACCAAAAACAAATCAGCGGTTTCTTTTGTCCGGAATTCGTGAGGAAAATTCGCCCGCGTTCCGTCTTTCACGCTTCCGCCGAAAGGAGGGTTGGCCATAATCACATCCACCCGGTCTTTCGGCCCATATTCGCGAAGCGGTTTCGAAAGCGCATCGCCTCGGACAATCTGCCCATCCGCTTCTACGCCGTGCAAAACAAGATTGGTAACCCCCAGAGTAAACGGGAGTTGCTTGAGTTCAATGCCGTGAATATTTTTTTCAAGAAGCATCTCATCTTTTTTTGTTTTCACTTCCTGATTTCTGATATACAGCAAGGCATTTACCAAGAATCCTCCTGTGCCGCAAGCTGGATCAAGAATCTTCTCACCCAATTTTGGATTCACCATTTCCACTACAAATTGTGTGAGGGGCCGGGGTGTGTAGAATTCCCCGTAATTTCCGGCACTTTGCAGCTCCTTTAAGAGATGTTCATATATTTCGTTGAAATGATGGCGATCGTCTTTTCGATTGAAGTCAACTTCGTTTATTTTGTTTATCACTTGCCGGATCAGCGTTCCCGATTTCATATAATTGAATGAATCGGTGAATACTTCTTTGATCAGCAATCCGAAACTGTCGTTCGATC
The DNA here is from genome assembly GCA_041662765.1 of Parcubacteria group bacterium. Classification (GTDB taxonomy): domain Bacteria; phylum Patescibacteriota; class Minisyncoccia; order Moranbacterales; family UBA11712; genus JAPLXD01. Next base: position 44,242 of record JBAZRT010000002.1, on the reverse strand, counting down.
TGACCTTTAATTCCTTGAGCCTACGAAAAAGTTGATTATTAACAAAATCAAGAAGTTCATCGCCCGTAAGTCCCTCTTCATTTGTTGCCCAATTGCGCCAACGCAAATTTTCGGGAATTGGTGATTTGAATTTCGGATTCTCCAACTCAAACTGCTTTTCTTGATCGTCGATAATTTTGAGAAAAAGCATCCAGACAAGCTGGGAAAGCCTTTGGGCGTCACCGTCAACGCCCTGATCTTTTCGCATAATATCCTGAATTGTTTTGACAACTGCTTGTAGAGACATAATTTAGGCGTAAATTACTTGTTGAATTTTTTGGATAACTTCTAGATATTTTTCACGACCGCCAAAAATATCGTTCACAATTTGATATGGCGTTCCAAATTGAGTAAAAGGAGTGATTTCCAAATCTTCAATACCATCGATCGCCGTGATGCCCTGATCCGCATATTTTTCAAGAAGCGCTTTGATCACTTCCAGCGCTTTTCCTTCATATTTTGTGAAATAGTCGCGTTTCTTCACATTATTTGCCCGTTCTCTTCGGGTGAGCGGCGGTTTTCCGAAAGCGACATGGCACACTAGGTCAAATGGGTCAAAATCCTTACCAACTTCCTCTGACAGGGCGTCCATAAATATACCCTTGCTTTCCAACTCCTTGATGACAGCCTCCTTTTTCTCCGCACGCGTCCAAGTATTGAGGAAATCGTTGAGCGAACGATATTCTTGCAGTATATTCTTTTTCGAAAAGTCTTTGAGCGATTCGGTGATGAGTTTCCCATCTTCGCCGATATATTGAACCCGTTCGTTGACGATTTTCACAGGAACGTCGCGAACATAATATTTTTTGACCGGTTCGCGGATCACTCCGTCTTTTGGCATATTCCACGTATCAGAAATTATTGTTTCGGATGCACTTTCATAGTCAACGCCATCCGGATTTGTTTCTTCTGGCGGGACAATGGGTTCGCCTTCTTTTGGTTTGTAGATGACAACCGGATCCCCGTCGAAATTCGGATCAGCAAAAAGTTCCGTGACGCCCCGAAAATCCAGAATGGTGAAAAATAGTTTTCCGTAATCTTCGCGCACGCGCGTGCCACGGCCGATGATTTGTTTGAATTCGGTCATTGATTGAATATTTGAGTCAAGGGCAATAACTTTGCATGTTTGGGCATCGATTCCGGTCGTCATAAGTTTCGAAGTGGTCGCAATGACTGGATACGGGCTTTCCGGATCGATGAAATGATCGAGTTCCTTGGGCGCTTCAGGATTTTCGCCGGTGATGCGCACGACATAGCGCCGGTTCTCGGAAACTTTGTCCGCATTTTCATTGACAAGCGCCTGACGCATCCGCTCCGCGTGTTCGATATCCACGCAAAATACGATGGTTTTTTGCATACGGTCGGTTTCTTTCAGATATTCAGATATTTTTTTGGCGACCAATTTTGTCCGGTCATCAATAATAATACTTTTGTCGAAATCCTTTAGGTTGTATATTCGATCAGGAACTTCGTTGCCGTAAGCATCTGTTTTTCCTTCTTCGGGCCGATATCCTTCGACATCCCGATCAATAGAAACGCGGATAACCTTGTAGGGAGCAAGAAATCCGTCATCAATTCCCTGACGAAGAGAGTAGGTATAAATGGGTTCGCCAAAATATGATTGGGTTGATATGTCCTTAGTTTCTTTCGGGGTTGCGGTCAAACCGATTTGCGTCGCATTTTTGTAGTATTCCAAAACATCATGCCAAAGCGCATTTTCCCGAGCACTCCCTCGATGACATTCATCCACTATCACTAGATCAAAAAAATTAGGCGAAAATTGTTTGAAGATATTTTTTTCTTCTTCGGCGCCGGTGATTCCCTGATACAGCGCCAAATAAATTTCATAGGCTTTGTCGATTTTTCTGTTTTGTGTTTTTACCATTTTATCCCCAAAGTGTTTGAAGTCGTTGATAATAGCCTGATCGGCCAGAATATTGCGATCAACCAGAAAAAGAATCCGTTTTTTGGCCCTTGCTTTCCAAAGCCGCCAGATGATTTGAAAGGCTGTATATGTCTTCCCTGTGCCGGTAGCCATAACCAGCAAAATTCTATTTTGTCCTTTGGTGATCGCTTCGACTGTCCGATTGATGGCCACTTGTTGAAAATAGCGCGGTTCTTTTCCGCCTAGCTCTTGAAAATATTCCTGGTTCAGAATTTCTTCATCGTTCGGCGAAATATTTTTGAGCTCCCGGTATCTTTTTTGAAGTTCGGCGGGCGCTGGAAAATTTTCTGTGGATATCTCGCGTTCTATCGGATCAGTTTTCGACAATCGGTTATGCTCAAGGAAAGCATCGCCGTTCGAGCTGTATACGAACGGAATATCAAGGGCCTCGGCATAAGCCAGTGCCTGCTGCATTCCAGCGCCCACGGGATGATTGTTGTCCTTGGCCTCGATCAGTGCAATTGGAAAATTTGCCTTGTCAAAAAGAATAAAATCAACTCTTTTTCTTTCTCCGCGGACGACTGTTTTGCCTCGCACCATGATGCGCCCCGCCGTAAAAGAATACTGTTCGCGAATTTGCGTCTGCAAATCCCACCCAGCCTTCGTTACCGCCGGCAGAATGAATTTTGAACAAATATCTTGTTCTGAGAGATTCTTTTTCATCACACTTAATTTATCTTTGATATTTTATATTCTATTTATAAACCCTTTGCCGGTGACCGACGCGGACGACAAGCACAAGCAATTCTTTTTTGTATATGTCGTAAATTATCCTGTACGGCCAGACACGATATGAATATGATCCGGCGTATTCGCCTTTCATCTTTTTTCCGACAAACGGATTTTGAGCCAATACAGAAAAAGCCGCCAATACCCGATAGTAGTCGGCTTTCGGCAATTTATCAAGCTTTTTTTGAGCGTTTGGTTTTACTTTTAGGTCGTATTGCATATTTCTTTTTTGATTTATCAGCTATCACGAAACCTTCCCGAGCCAGCAATTGGTCAAGGGAAATCCATTTTTTGTACGCGCCGGTTTTGATCGCTTTTTCAGTTTCATCCAAATCTTTTTTGAGATCAGGGAAATCCTGCATCACTTCCAAAGTTTCCTGCCATGATTCAAATTCCTCCACGGACATCATGACGGCCTTAGGACGTCCTTTATCTGTCAGAATATAATATGTTCCCGGTTTCTGGACTTCCTCGGCGATATCAAAAAATTTCCGGCGGGCTTCAGTGATGGAGATTGTTGTTTTCGCGCTCATAGTTTTACCAATAATAGTTATATGTACATAATAGCGTACATCCTATATTACGTCAACCCCGTTAGAAATATTTTACAATTCGCGAAAAAAGGCATACCCCGATGAATTTCTAACGGGGTCAAATCAAACCTTTTTCTTTGAAACTTGCCCACCCATTGCGGGATACAACCACATGATCGACAATTTCAATCCCCATGATCTTTCCCGCTTCACTGAGCCTTTTCGTTATCATAATGTCATCTTCGGACGGTTCCGGATCTCCGGAAGGATGGTTGTGGGCGATGATGATTTGCGCGGCGCTATGCGCAATGGCCGGCTCAAACACTTCCCTTGGATGAATTATTGAAGCATTTAATGTGCCAATTGAAACGACAAGGCTCGCGATCTCTCCATTTCGTGAATCCAAATAAAAAACCACAAAATGCTCCTGCTTGTGGTTTCGATAATCTTTCATTTCGCGATGCACATCATCCGGCGTTAGCAGTAATTTATGCGGCTTGTCTTTCAGCAGCCTCCGGCCCAATTCAAAACAAGCGACGATTTCGCAGGTTTTTGTTTTTCCCAGTCCAAAAGTATTTTTCAGTTCTTTGAAGTTGGCCTTGGATAAACTATTTTTCGGGAACTTATCAAAAATCTTCCGGGACAATTCAACGACATTTATGCCTTTTGTCCCGGTCCGCAAAAGTATCGCCAAAAGTTCCGAATTAGAAAGCTTGCCCGGGCCGTATTTTTCCAGTTTTTCTCGAGGCCTTTCAATTTTCGGGATGTCTTTTATTTTTGGCATTGATTTTATTTTTTCCGATCCTAAATCACCATTCGCCCTAGCTTCGGATCGGCATTATGATGTGGAAATAGTCGAGCTGGGGTTTTCCGGCCGCGACTTCGCGAAGCATCACCGGTCCGAAGGCGTCATTCGCTCCGATATAAATCTCCTCCGTTGAGATGGAATTGAGGCCATCCAAAAGAAAGCGGTTGTTGAAAGCGACCTCCAAATCACTTTTTGTGTCGGACTGAAAATCAACACTCCATGATCCTTCTCCGGATTCAACTGACTCAGCAAAAACTATGATCTTTCCCTTCCCGCCGTCAATCTTGAGCCGCACCTCCCGGCTTTTGGAGTCGGAAAAAACACCTGCGAGGCGCGCCGCCTTGAGAAGATCTTCTTTTTTCGCGATCATATTTAAAGAAAATTCTTTGGGAACCACTTGCTTGTATTCCGGATATTTTCCGTCAATGAGCCTGGAAACAAAAAGTGCATCCGCGGTTTCAAAGAAAATTTGATTTTCAGCCAGATACACTTTCACATTTTCGTCATCCGTGGAAACCGCGCGAATAACTTCTGACAGCGTGCGAGCAGGAACAATCACCGCACTATTTTTGGCAAGATATTTTTTGTAGTCTTCCGTGATCTTCGCTTTATCAAGCTTAATCACGGCCTCGGAAAGGCGGAAGCTATCAGTTGCCGCCAGTGTGATTTTTGTTTCTCCAAATTCAAAGTGCGCGCCTGTGAGTTCTTGCCGCGTGTCTGAAGTTGCGGCTGTTGCCAAAACATTTCCCGCTTTTTTTTGCATCTCACTCGCGCTGATTTCGAAAAGAAATTTTGATTCCGGCTTGGGAATAATTGGAAAATCCTTTGCATCCATTCCTTTTATCGCCGCTGAATTTCCATTATATATCATCTTTAAGGTGCTGTTTTTTTCTTCCAATGTGATTTGGCTGCCATCTTCAAGCTGAGACAAAATGCCGGCGATGATTCTTCCTGGAATCGCAATCCTTCCCTCCTTCTCAATTTTTGCTCGTATTTTTGTGACAAGTCCTATTTCGAGATTGGTTGCGGAAACCTTAAGCCCCCCTTTTTCTGCTTCCAAAAGAATATTTGAAAGAATTGGCAGAGTAAGATTTTTCCCGATTATTTTTTCAGCAATAAGAATTCCTCTTTTTAAATTTTCAGTAGTGCAGAATGCTTTCATAGATATATTAATTAATTTGTTATTTTTAAATTGTTGTTTGTTATTATATTTTTGATTTCTGGGGATAAGTGAATTTTGTTTATATAATTATTGGATAAAATAGTTGGCGCAAAGTGTGGACAGAAAGAAGGTTGAGGGTGAGAATATGGGGGATAAAAAAATAGTTTTTTAAATTTATTTTTTCGTCCAAATGTTATCCACTAAAAAATTGATATTTACGAGAGGGGTTGTTGATAGTTTGGGCGCAACTTATTAACAACTTAGTTGCTGTACAACTTACTTTTTATAATATTTATATCTTGTTCGAGTGTGTCGTTTTGCTCAAGCTCTTTCGAAATTTTTTCATGGGCATGCATTGCGGTGGTGTGATCTCTTCCTCCGAGCTGTTCTCCAATTCCCGGATAGGACGCCTGAAGCTCGGCTCGCATTAGGTACATTGCGATCTGGCGCGGCCTCACGATGTCGCGGCGGCGGCAACGATTTACAAGATCCTGGGAGGCAATATCATAATATTCCGCCACGGAATCAATGATTTGTTTGAATGTAATACCCCTCTTTTTTCCGGAATGTATAATGTCGCCCAATATCTTTTTCACATTTATGAGGTTGGGCTCGGTTTGGCTCAATTCGCAAGCGGCAATTACTCGGTTTAGGGCGCCCTCGAGTTCGCGGATATTGTGCTGGATATTGGTTGCAATATAACTCAAAACGTCGGTGTCTATCTCTATCTCAGTTTTTTTGTCTGCCAGCTTGTTTTGCAAAATAGCAATCCGGGTTTCGATGTCCGGGCGGGAAACATCAGCAATCATTCCTCCTTCGAATCGGGAGCGCAGGCGATCTTCAAGCATCGCAATCGCCTTGGGCGGCCGATCGCTTGTGAGCACGATCTGTTTGTTGGTTTGATGGAGCGTATTGAAAACATGAAAAAATTCTTCCTGGGTCTTCTCTTTTCCTCCGATAAACTGAATATCGTCGATGAGGAGCAAGTCGGCGCTGATATAGGCGCGCTTGAATTCGTGGGCCTGATTGTTTTTCACCATATCGACATATTGGTTAGTGAAGTATTCAGCTGTGGCATAAAGAATTTTTGTGTCCGGGTTGCGCGCAAGAAGAGCGTTTCCGACTGATTGAAGAAGGTGCGTTTTACCGAGACCAACGCCCCCATAAATGAAAAGAGGGTTATAGGTGTTGCCGGGCGATTTAGCAATCGCTTCGCAAGCGGCGTGGGCCAACTCGTTGTTCGCTCCTACGACAAAATTTTCAAAAATATACCGAGGATTGAGGTTCGCACGCAAACTCAAGCTTTCGTGGCTGATTTTTCCCAAATTGGGCACCTGGGGCGAAGAGGATGAAATAGCTGAATCGATTTCTTTCTTCGGCTCGGATTCGGGGCTAGCGACTACGGAACATGAAATTTCCCGTATATCTTCAATAAAGTTGCGAAGAGCGGTGATAATATAGCGGTTGTATTTATTTTCCAGCCATTCTTTGGCAAATCCATTCGGAACGCGAATATTCACCCGTCCATCCTCAATGGAAATGATGGAAGTGTTTTTGAACCATGTGACGAAATTGGCCGGTGAAACAGCCAGTTCCACCTCTCCCAAAACCGCTTGCCAGATTTCTTCATTTGTCATTTTTCCCATAAGTGGATTCATTATAGCACGGGTCAAATTCAGCCAAATTTTTAGCTGTTGATATCCCTGGGGATAACCTGTTGAAAGCATAAAAGATTTTTCAAGGAACGGCAAGAGCAGGAGTAAATTGACCATTCAGGCCAAAGCTGATACAATCAAGAAAGTTCAATAGCTAAATTATCTTCAAAATTATGCCAAAAAGAACATATCAGCCCAAGAAAAAAAGAAGAGCGACGCGGCATGGATTTCGCAAAAGAATGAGCACGAGTGACGGCCAGGAAGTCCTCAAGCGCCGACGCCGCAAAGGCCGGAAAAAATTGTCGGTATAATCTTTCGATATGCTACCCATCCACCACCGTCTCAAGGGCAGAAAAGTTTTTAATGACATTTTTCGGCTTGGGAAAACTTTTTCAAATGACGCGATGCTGATGAAGGTTGTTTTGGGAGAAAAAGATCAACCGGCTAAATTCGGATTTGCAGTCAGCCTCAAATTTTCCAAAAAAGCGGCAGAGAGAAACAAGGTTAAGCGTTGGATGAGGGAAGCTGTGCGAGCGAGGATCAAAGATGTCCGGCCGGGAAGAGAGGTTGTTTTTTTAATAAACCCAAGAGTACTGAAAAGCGAACTAAGCCTGCAATTGATCGAGAGGAAGGTTGAAAATTTGCTTAAACAAGCCAAAATATTATGACCCAATTATTCCATTCAATTATATATCAGCCAATATACAACGCACTGATTTTTCTATACAATGTTATCCCCGGGCACGATCTGGGGGTGGCGATCATACTTCTCACAATTATTATTCGGGTTATTCTCTATCCCCTAGCGAAAAAGCAGATCGAATCGCAAAAAAGAATGCAGGAACTTCAGCCGGAGATAAAAAGAGTGCAGGAAAAATACAAAAAAGACAAAGAGAGACAAGGAAAGGAGCTGATGAATCTTTACAAAGAAAAGAAAGTGAACCCAGCTTCAGGGTGCTTGCCCCTTATCGTGCAAATTATTTTCATTATCGCTCTCTATCGGGCACTTGTTGCCGGAATAAATTTTTCCGAGTGCAAGGATCTTTACTCTTTTGTCACCTGTCCTGAAATAATTAAAACTGGCTTCTTGGGAATTCTTGATCTTGCTAAGCCAAGTATCTTTTTGGCGGTTCTAACAGCGGCAGCTCAATTTGTGCAGACAAAAATGATGATGGGGACAGTCAAAAGCGCGCCAGAGGCCGGAAAGAGTGATTTTGCCCAGACGATGAACAAACAAATGCTCTATCTCGGACCGCTTCTTACGCTTTTCATCGGCGCCAGGTTTCCAGCCGGACTGCCCCTCTATTGGCTGGTGATGACGCTTTTTATGATCGGCCAGCAATACTGGGTGATGGCGCACGAATCCAAAAAAGAGCAAATAACCAGTTGAATATATCAATACTATGAACAGCCAAGAAAAAGAAGAATTGCTCAAAAAAATAACCTCAGAAGTTCTCCAAAGAATGACCCTCGACGATTTTAAAATAGCCATAGAAAGAAAGGGCGACGCGGATGGAGAAAATTTTGTTATCAACATAGAAACGCCGGATTCCAATCTTTTGATCGGGCAGTACGGAACGACACTCGCTGCCCTTCAGCATGTTTTGCGTCTTTTGGTCAGGCGCGAGACGGAGAACAAGTTCAAGTTTTTGGCGGATGTGAATCACTATCTTCAGGCAAAAACTGATTCACTTGCAGGAATTGCCCGCGATTCGGCGAGGCAAGCCATAAGCGAAAGAAAGCCGGTGGTTTTGCGTCCAATGAGCGCTTATGAAAGGCGTCTTGTACACGTAGAGCTTGCTGGAAATGAGAACGTCAAAACGGAAAGTATCGGCGAAGGAGAAGACAGAAAAGTGGTTATAAGACCTATAGGTGATCTGGAAAAATTAGAAGAATTGGAAGCAAAAAGCTAGGCGCAAAACTCTTTGGTTTTCAGGTTTCATATTTTACTTTTTTATCGTGTCCACTCCTCGAAAAATCGCTTATAATGTGGTGTTTTCCGCGGCGGCCAAAATGGTTGGGACGGTTTTGGCGCTTGTTGGACTGGGATTTATTACGCGTTATCTGGGAAAAGACGGTTTTGGCGACTACTCAACTGTGCTCGCCTTTTTCTTTTTTTTCGGGGCGCTCGCAGATTTGGGGCTCTATTCAATTTCAACGAGGGAGATCTCCCGTCCAGAAAGCAATGAAAAAGAAATTCTCGGAAATGTTTTTTCCATCCGTCTTATCTCCTCTCTTTTTATTGTTGTAGTTGCCCTCCTCCTCGCTTTCTTTCTTCCCTATCCCTCCGTGGTCAAAATTGGGATCATCATCTCTGCCATTGCCTATGTTTTTTCCTCGGGATATTCAGTTCTCATTGGCCTTTTTCAAAAAAGACTCGCGATGGACAAGGTGGCCATCGGAGAACTTGTGGGAAAAATCTTTCAGGTCGCGACAATTATTCTGGTTGTGAAAATGGAAATGGGATTTTTAGCGATCGTTTGGACGCTTCTTCTCAATATGGCCGTGAGCTTTTTGATTGTAGTTTTTTGGTCGCGCCGGTATATCAGGTTCAGGCCGGCATTTGATTTTTTGATTTGGAAAAAATTTCTTAAGGAGTCGTATCCTCTCGGTATTTCGGCGATCATCGTGTTTGCCTATTTCAAGCTCGATACAATACTTCTTTCGGTCCTCAAGACAAGCGCCGATGTGGGGACATACAATGCGGCGTATAAGGTGCTTGAAAATATTTCCTTTTTCCCCGCAATGTTCTTGGGCCTTGTGATGCCTATTATGTCGCGCTATATTTTTCATGAACGGGAAAAGTTCGAATTGGTAGCCGACAAAACATTCAAAGTTTTTCTTGTACTCACTGTTCCCCTATTCATCGGGACGATTTTTTTAGCGGGCGGCATAATCCGGCTTATCGGCGGAGCGGGATTTTCTGACTCGGTTCCGGTGCTTCAGCTTCTTGCGGCGGCGATGGTTTTCATATTCTTTGGAAATTTTTTCACAAATGTGATTATCGCCGGAAATCTTCAAAAAAAATTGATGGGTATATTGCTTTTTTGCGCGATTTTCAACGTGTCGCTGAACCTGGTCTTGATTCCCCGCTTTTCATACATTGGCGCGGCGGTCACATCGAGCCTCACAGAGGGGCTTGTGGTGCTGCTCTCCTGTTTTATCGCATGGAGGAACCTCAAATATTTTCCGTCATTTTCGAAGATTTTCCCAATCCTTATTTCCGGCGCGGGAATGGCCTTGGTCTTCTTTTATTTCCAATCTTTGAATTTTCTTTTACTCGCCGCGGCCGGTGTTTTCACCTACATACTTCTTCTTTGGCTTTTTAAGGCGGTGAGTTTTGAGGAGGTGGAAAGCCTTATCAGCAAAAAAAGCGGCGAGCCGGCAGAATTTGAACCTATTGTGTAAAACCCATGAAACTTACGATTCAAATTGTGAATTTCAGAAGCCGGCACTATCTTCGGAAGTGCCTTTTTTCGATCTGTGAAAATTTTCCAGCCGGAAATGAAACAGAAATTTTGATCGTTAACAATGACGAAGAAGCGCTGGATAGTATCGCGGATGAATTGCGGGGTAAGATCAATCTCCGTATCATCGAGCTCCAGAAAAACGTTGGCTTTGGAAGAGCGCATAACGCCGGATTTCAGCAGTCACGGGGTGAATACGTCCTATTCCTCAATCCAGATACGATGATTCTTCCGGGAGCCTTGCAAGCGCTGCTGAATATTTTTGAAAAAAATAAAGAGATCAGTATTGTCGGACCGCTGCTTGTTGATTCGGCAGGCAATGTTCAGCTGGATTGTTTTGGCGCTCGCCATACGCCCTTTTCAACGATCAAGAGAAAAATATTCAAGCGAAATGGCCAGCAAGCCCGTACCGGCGGAGAAATTTTTGAAACAGACTGGATAAGCGGCGGAGCAATGCTGGTGCGAAGAGATATTTTTGAAAAGGTGGGCAGGTTTGATGAAAACTATTTCATGTATTTTGAGGATGTTGACCTGTGTCTCCGAACGAAAAAGAGCGGGTCGAAAATTGCGGTCATTCCGGGCGCTCTTGTTTTTCACGAAAGCGGAAAAAGCTTCGCTAGCGAGAGAGAAAAGAAAAAACACTATTACGCTTCTCAAGATTATTATTTCCGAAAACATTTCGGGCAAACGGCAGCCGTCTTTGTGAAATTACTGCGGCTTCCGTACTATATAAAGAATGTGTATTTGGGCCGCTAAAAAATTTAAATGATAAATTATCTTTTTTTAGCTATAATCCTTTTTCTCCCTCTTCAGTTCGCGCTTAATGTCGGCGAAAATATTGATTTGGTGACGACGCGAATTTTTGTGCCGGTTATTTTTTTGCTGTGGCTCGCGCGAAGCTTGGCACAAAAAAAAATATGGATCTCAAACAAGGCGGAAATGTGGATCGCAGCCACCTTTCTTTTTTTGTCGCTCAGTTCTCTTTTCCTCGGTCGCGATGCAGGCGAAGGTATCCGAAAATTTGTTTATTTCCTCACAATATTTCCAGTTTTTTTTGTGGCGGCGGATATATTCCAAGCGCAAAAATGGAGAGAGAAAACAATTGCGGCAATTGTTTTCAGCGGAATATTGGCGGCAGCAATAGGTCTTTTTCAGTTTGCACTTTCTTTTTTTATTGGGGTTGATAAATCGGTGAGGATTTGGGAAAATCTCGCGCCATTTTTTTTGGGAAACTCATTTGGGAAAATTGTCGCTGCCAATTCGAGCTGGCTGGTGAATATTGGCGGCGAGACTCGGATGCGCGCATTTGGATTTTTTCCCGATCCCCATAATTTCGCTTTTTTTGTGAATTTATGCTTATTTTCTGGATTGGGGTACATGTTTTTCCAAAAGAAAAACGCGGTCAAAATATGGATTGGCGCTGCTTTGGTCTTGATGGCCGTGGCTGTTGGAATCTCTTTCTCGAGAGGTGCATATCTTGGGTTGATTGCGGGTGTTGTTTTTTTCACAATAATCTTTCTCAAAAGAACTGGCATTCTTGGAAAGGCTCTCGTGGCTGCTGGAGCACTTTTTGTCATAATGTTTATTTTCAATTCAAATATTATCTCGCAAAGACTCGCCTCTTCCTTCAATTTAAAAGAAGGATCGAATGCCGAGCGCTACAAAAACTGGGTTCAGGCGGCGGATATAATTCAGGAATATCCTTTGGGAGGCGTGGGGCTCGGAAATTATGCCCGCACGGTCGATCCCCGCCTGGGCGGGGCAAATAGGTCATCTATCTATGCCCACAATTTGTTTCTGGATATCGCGGCCGAAACGGGAATATTGAACGCAGTTTTGTTTTTGCTTTTGATCTTCTTTTCCATCTGGCGGAATGTTAAAAATAATAATATGATGAGTCTTGGTCTGGCATCAGGCCTTGTTGCGTTTTCTGTCCATTCTGTTTTTGACACGGCGCTCTATTGTCCGCAAGTGCTGCTGATGTTTTTAATAATAATCGCTCTGGGATTGTATAATCCCAAAATTCAAAATTCAAATGCCAAAATTACAGCTTAAAATTCAAAGCTATTTGATTTTGTCGGTTTTATTTTTTTTGCCGGCCTATTTGATAAAAATAAAATTCGGTTTTGTGAGTTTTAATATTCTTGAATTTTTGATTGGAATTATTTTTTTGATTTGGATTTTTAGCAAAGAAAAAAAATTATCACTGCGCGCAACGCGCTACTCGCTGCCAGTCGCCCTAATCCTCCTCGGTCTTGCGCTGTCCGTCATCGCCAACAAAAATTACCTCGTCGGACTCGGCGCGATGAAGGGCTGGTTTGTCTTCCCAATCGTTTTTGGAATCATTTTCTTTGAAGCGCTGAAAAAAGATGAAAGTTTTTTGAAAAAATCCTTACTGGCTTTATTTTTTTCCGGCGTGGCTGTTTCTATAGTCGGGATTGTATACAAATTTTTGGAAAATTTGACTTACGACGGCCGCCTCAAAATTTTTTGGGATTCGCCGAACCAGCTTGCTATGTTTCTCGCGATTCCATTTTTGATCGGTTTATTTTTTGTTCTGCGAGAGAAAGAAATAAGCAAAAAGAGATTTTATATTTTGGGCTTATCCTTGGTCGGACTGAGCTTATATTACTCCTTCTCATACGGCGCGTGGCTAGCGATCACGGTGGCAATAATCGTCTTTTTTTGGCTCAAATATAGGAGTATTGCACAAAAAAGATATGTGGCAATTTTTCTGGTGTTTTTGCTTTTTTTTCTTGGCTGGGCGAGCTTTAGCAAGCTTAAAAACATACAAAATCTGGGTGAGCGCTCTTCGCTTGCATCGCGTTTCGTGATCTGGAAATCGGCCGGGCTGATGATCAAAAACAATTCCCTTTTTGGGGTCGGGGCGGGAAATTTTCAAAATAAATATCTCGAATATCAAAAATATTTCCCGCCATATCTCGAGTGGTCGGCTCCCCAACCGCACAATATATTTTTGGCATTTTGGCTCGAATCTGGACTGGCTGGCCTTGTTGGATTTATTATCTTGCTATTTTATTTTTTTCGCGACAACAAAAAAGCGATTATAAATAATCGCGATTTTGGAATTTTATTTTTTGGAATAATGGCCTACATTCTTGTCCACGGGCTGATCGACACTACTTATTGGCGCAACGACCTGGCGGTGGTGTTTTGGGTGGTGATTGCTGCGAATCTGCACTCAAAAGAAAAACGGGACTAGATTCCCAGCTTATATAGCTTGCCATCTGTCTTGTTCACAAAGAACAAGCTTTTTTCATCTTGGGAAAGAAATGGGTTGAGAACATTGAAAGACCCGTTTATCTTGTCGGCTTCAACAAGGCGGTCTTTTTTTCCAGTGGCAATTTCAATTTTCCAAAAGGTGTCGGCAGTTTGAATTTTCCCTTCCTGCCAGTCATTGGGAAGGATCGCTGATTCGGGAATGTTTCCAGGCATTGCGCAAAAAAGGAACTTCGAATCGTTTGACCAAACGCATTTTTTTGCAAAGGTCGGAAAATTGAGAGAATGAAATTGTCCGCCGTCGGAGTTCATAAGGGCGAGATCCGTTTTCTTGCCGCTTTTTTGGTCTGTATAACTCACGGCAACATATTTTCCATCCGGCGACCAAAGAAGATCGGCGCCCCATCGCCCGCCAAGGATTTCCTTCTTGTTTTCGCCGCTGAAATTTATCAAATTGACCGAAGAAGAAACAAACGCATCGGGAGCCGGCCAGAAAGAAATATCGGAACTGCCGGGAATGGGACTTATCTCGACGCTAAAATAATCTATGTCCGCAATTTTGCGCCAATTACTTCCGTTTGGATCGGAAACATTTATATCGCGCTTTCTTGTCTTTGAGTCGAAATACTTGTATATTATTTTGTCACCGAGGCCGGACCAAGCGACAGAATCAATATTATCTTTGAGCGGGGTGACGGTTTTTTGCATGAGATCGAGAAGAAGAAATTTTGATTTTCCGAGACCGTTTTCTCGCTTAACGATCGCTCTATTTCCCGACTTGTTCCAAATGATACGCTCTATATTTTGAAATTCTTCCGTGGAGACAACCTTCTCCAGCTTGCCGTCGAGATTCACTTGGTTTAGTTGTCCATTTTCGCCTGCGAAATAATAGATAAAATTCGTGTCCGGCGCCAGGATAGCTCCGAAAACGCTGCCATCAGAAATAGCTGTTATTGCATTGTTTGTTTGCTTTGCTGGGTCTTGAGTTTCTGTGGGAATATCGCCTGTCTTCCCTTCGTCGATTGTTTTTGGTGTGCTCGTTTGAGGAGTTGATTTTTTAAACGCAAAGTTATACACAAAAATCGCTCCTATGAGGAGGACAAGAAGAAGCGTTGAAATTGCAAAGATTTTTTTGTTCATTTTGTGGTAGGGGGATATTAATTGGCTGGTAAGGGTTTTCCGTTCGGACAAAAACTTAAGCCATAATTTTTTCCAGCCGCGCTTTTGCTGGCTTCAGGAGCGACCGCCAGGGTTATTTTGAGCTTGCAAGCCGCGTCTTTGTCTATGTTTAGCGATTCAAGGAAAGCTTGCTCGGCTATATTCCTCGAATCATTCAAATCGGCGCCATACAGGGTGATTACAAAGCTTTTAAGTTCTCCTAAATAAACAATCACATAGGAATCAGTATTCAGTAATTCGGCGTTTCCGCTGACTACTGTCAAAGCTTTTTTATATGGATCGTTAATTATTACGCTTCCCTGGTCAGTGGGTATGGCGGCTTGACCCTTTTCTGCCAGCTCTGTCGAAGGTGGTAAGCTGGGAATTTCAGGGGAAGCTGTCTGGGGGATTTCCGGAGAAACCTTTTTGTTATTATAAATTACAATCATAGCGATGCTTGCTGCTACAAGTATTCCGGCTATTATGTATATTATTTTTTTCATAATAGGATATGAGTTTTTATATATAATACGATCATAATCCGCATTTGCTTACGGTATTTTTCCAATCGCCAAAATTTCCTCTGCTTTTATAAAGCTGGCAGGCGTAGGAAATATTATAACTGGGATCTTGAGCCTTGGCTACGCATTTATCATAGAGATCTTGGTTTACAACGGTGGCATTATAGTTTTTTCCCGAAAAAGCGGATGTGCATCCCATTCCCAAATCATGCACCGTTAAGTTTATTTGAAACAAACCAACCGAAAAAGACTTACCGTCCCTGGTTTTGTCTGTTTTGCTCAAGGCAAGCGGGTTTCCTCCACCGCTTTCATAACCACATATCTGCGAGGCAGCATTGGCAGCAGAACCAAAACAAGAGAGATTAGATGATTGACACGATCCCTGATCGGGATCGCATGATCCGTTGCCCGTAGTGCCTGGAGTGACAGGAGTGCCCGGAGTGATGGGCGTGCCGCCTGGCGTTGTTCCTCCTCCACTGGTTGTTATCGTCGTGATAGCCCGCAGATTCACCAGATCAGGGTTGATCTTAAAGAGGATAATCCAAGCGCAAAGGCCAAGTATGAGGCCGAGAAGAGCCGAGGAGATCGTTTCTTTGGCTCCTGACGCATTGCCTGAGCCGGCAGCCATCAGATATTGATAAGCGCCAATGATGAGCATG
>JBAZRT010000002.1:0-28264 GCA_041662765.1 Parcubacteria group bacterium | reverse complement strand
TAGCAAAGCCAAAATTGATGATATCTTTGAGATATTGGATAAACTCAGAAGTTGGCTCGGCACCAGGAATCTTTTCCTGATTTTTATATTGGGCGAATATCGGATGAAGGGACGAAAAAAATATCAGCAGAATCACTGAGGCGAGCAAGATGGTTTTAATTATATTTTTATTTTTTTTCATTTTATCGTCGTGATAGCCCGCAGATTCACCAGATCAGGATTGATCTTATTAAGAATGATCCAAGCGCAAAGGCCAAGGATGAGGCCGAGAATGGCCGAAGAGATTGTTTCTTTGGCCGCGTCTGCTTTTCCGCTTCCGGCAGCCATCAGATATTGATAAGCGCCAATGATGAGCATGAAGAGGGCGAGGATCCCAATAATAGCAAAACCAAAATTGATGATATCTTTGAGATATTGGATAAACTCAGAAGTTGGCTCGGCACCAGGAATCTTTTCCTGATTTTTATATTGGGCGAATATCGGATGAAGGGACGAAAAAAATGCGAATAAGACAACAACGGAAATAATAATTTTCCTCGTAAGTCTTCTTTTCGTCCTTCCTATAAAAGAGGGGTAGTTTTTATTTTTCTTCATTTGACAGGCTTAGTCTTTGGGTAACGCCATAGAATCCCGCGCTCACAATAAACATCACAACAAGGGTAAGAACGAGACGGAGGAGATACATAAAATAGTGTGGCAGGTGCGTCCCGATTGCAGCGAGAATCTGATTGGGATTATTTGCCGAACCAACGAGGTCCTCGTTCAAAGTCTCGATGGAAACAGATGAATCGCCTGACAAAGAGTCCGGTGTGATTCCCCAAGTGGAAGAAAGCAACTTTTTTTCGTCATCAGTCCAGGTTTTTTTCACATTTACTCCCAATGTGTGATAGGCTCCTTCCGTGGAACCGGTTGTGAACTTTATGGTCTGGGTGTTATTTTCCGTGGTAACGTCGGAGAGACCAAGGTCATACTCGGAAAAATCCTCGCTGTCTATACTCACATTGTCTATTTGCCAATCGATTACCGTGTTTGAATCACTGCTCAGCAAATAACGGGGGACAAACTCCAAATTATAGGAGACTCCCGTATTGACAAAGGTCTCGAAAAAACCGGGGCTTTCTGATACCTGACCATCTTCATCTATGGAAACCTTGTTCCAGCTGGAGGACGTATCCGAAGATTTGATGAAGGCAGCGGGATTGACCACAGTGAGAAGACGGGTGGATGTCACCGGCTGCAGGGAATCTTTGGGAGTGGCTGTCACTGTTATACTTGGTGTTTCCTGTTCACTCTGGGTTATTGGAAAATAAATCTTCGTATCGGACCATCCATCAAATGAATCGGACAAGCCGGTCGGAACCGGATAGGCTGTTTCTTCTATACTCCAGGAAAAATCGTTATTTGAAGATGTGTAGCTGCTACTGGATATTTCGGCGGCGACCAATTGGCCTTTCACGACAGGACAAAGAGTCTTATAGAGGCCGTCTTTGCAAATCTCTTCTCCCAATGTGGCCTTTCCGCTTTCAACATTAACCTTATAGAGCTTAAGTTGTATCCCCTTTTTGTTGATGGGGATAGTGACACTCGAGCGACCCCTTCCGGTTTCTGTTCCGGATGATTTTGCTATGGTCAAAGTCACCTTGAAATTCACTGTGTCATCATCTCCCGCCAAAGCGTCGGTTTTTGGAGTGAAGGAAAAACTGGAAAGGCCAAGTCCGCTTGAACCGGCAGTGGTATCAAAATAATCCTTTATGGATAGTTCTTCCCAGCTGCTTTCATCCCCGACGGTTCCTTTTTGGATCTGCCAGGTATAATAGAGGGTGCTTGGGTCAAGATTGGTGTTGTCGAGGGAGGATGTGACCGTTATTTTGTCGGCATCGGATATTGATCCATCACTTGAGATATTGGCCGCGTTTTCGTCGCTCGGATCGGCGACAGGATTTTCTGGAGAAGAAGAAAGTGAAACTTTCAATTTTTCGTCGCCGGATTCATTGGGTGACTCTGTGGCCAAAAATCCATAGTTATAATCGTCGGATCCGTCGCATTGGTCTTTGTCCAAAAGACCTGTCTTGGTGCTGTCGCAAATGTCCGGGTATCCCCACATTATTTTGTAATAGGCGTTCTTTTCGTCGGTTGGGATCATCGAGGTTCCCTCTGCGACTACGCCAACTCGGTCGCCTGTTTGATAGGTCCATGTGAAGTCCTGCTGTCCAAGGCCGATCACGTCGGCTCCATCCACAAATCCGTCCCCATCCGTGTCCGGATCGGCTGGATCGGTTTTCCAGTATTTCTCTTCGCCGGTCGGAAATTTTCCCGAACCAGATGTGTAGTCAGGAGGGTTTATCCACTTGTGCTTGCAGGCTACAGAGAAATCGAGTCCTGAGGGGTCGTCGGTGGCGCTGCTCGAAAGCTCGTTTTCTCTGAATGTGGGAGCATCCGCATTGGTGCCGAAATTGTGCTTATAGCAACGGGACACTTGGGTCGTGTCTTCCTCGTTGTAATCAGAAAAGCCATCCCCATTATAATCCTCATGAACAGTTGCCCAATCATTTTTACAGGAAGCGTACTCGGCTGAAAGGCAGGTGCCGGTTGTGCTTTTGTTGGATTCTTTGAAATTGTCGTAGCAGCCGTCGAAGAGAGAATTATAAGTTGTTCCACAATAATCGGTGCCGCTTACTTGAGCGCATTTGAAAAATGTCTCTTCGAGAGTGACTGGATCAATAGAAGAACACTGGAGGGATGATTCCGGCGTATTTGTATAGCAGCAGTTATTCCGGGCCGTTTTGGCGTTTGCATAGGAAGAAGCCTCGCCTTCCGAGAAATAATTTTTGCAAAGATCGCAATAGTGGTTTGTTTGGGATGATTTCAGGGTGAAATATGTATCAAACGGTTTTGAAGAGTTTTCGTCGTTGAAGGAACACTTGTCTGAAGTGTGATCTCCAAGAGAATCGCACCATTCATCGGAAGTGTTGAATGCGCTGACAGATTCTTCGGATAGTCCGCCAACTCCATCGGATCCTCCCATTGGGGCGGCGGTCTTGCTTGCATCGTAGCTATTGTCAATGGCCGGCCAACCGTCCTTGTCGGGATCTTTTTCAGGATCGCTATAGCTTTGACCGTCAAGATCCGGATCATAATCGCCTCTGGCTAATATTCCGGCTGCTTCCAGTTTTCCTTTGTTGATCACTTCGTCCTCATTTGATATGAGCTTGCCGTTTGAATCGCAATATCCGTTGCCATCCTTGCATTCCCTCTTATGGACAATATACCAGGTATAATAAAGGTTTTGAGGATCATTTTTGAAAAACTCAGGAACGGCATGGACGGTCACTTTTTCCCCGGCTTTCGGATTAGTATTGTCAAAAAATAACTCCATCCGAGGAGCTGTCTCTTTCCGCTTGGCAGTTCGCCAGGCATCCTGATTGACTCCATAGCGATTTTCCATCTGGCTGGCTACCGATGAAATGCCTGTTTCATTCACTTCCTGAAGAATTTCATTGACATTAATGCTAACTGTACCGATATATGGAAAAGAACCAACTACGTATGCCCAAGCAGAAAAAGGAAAAACAAGACTCAGAGCAAGGATCGAGGCAACTGCAATTTTTTTGTTTTTTTTCATAAAATTATTTGGCTATTTGATGAACTATTCTTATTATCATTATATCTAAACTTATTGAAATTATCCACAAAGACAGGGCCGAATAAAAAATTGATCGGCTTTGGCGCACAATGATTCCGGCGCCGATCGAAGACAAAAATATGAGAACTATCATTATCCAGCTTGATTGAAAAGATAAAATGGCGGGCAAAACTGCGGCGAGAAGTAGGGAAAAATTTCCTAGTTTCTTTTCGAGTCCGAGCTGCAAAAATCCTCGAAAGAAAAATTCCCAGAAAAAATGAAGCGGAAGAGAAATGAAAAATTCAAATGCGAGAAAGGCCGTGAAACTTCCCACGATCCCACGGGCTATGGAAAGTTGTCCTCCATATTTCGTGTGGAACAAGATAAAATAATTTGCAAAAATAAAAATAAGTACAGTTATCAATGAAATAATCAATCCGGTTCGAGGCTTTCCCCAAGAAAGTCCGAAATTTTGGATCGGCTCTTTGAGCAGGCGGACGACAACCAAGAAGGGAAAAATAGCGAAAAGAAAAAGAGAAAGCCAAAAAGTTTCCCCGTATGCTTCTTGAGAGAAAAGCAGGCCTGCCAGGATAACAAGCGCGGCGCAAAATCCGATCAATAGTTCTCGCTGTGTAAATGGTTTGCTGTTTTTTGTTTTGATGAAATTCAGAGCCATTATTTTTTTCTAAAAAATTATGCCGCAACTTTTTCTTCTTTATTCATCATCCGGTCATAGAGAACGCAGAAATAGAGAATGAAAGCATATATAACTGTCCATGGAAGCCAGCTGATACCAGGAAGAGCTTCAGCGATGAACTCCATAGCCACTCCAATGAAATATTTGGCCATGCCTCGGTTTTTGAGGCTTGATCCAACATAGAGGAGTACAGTAACGGTCAAGATAAGGAACATAAGATCACCGGCGAAGGAAATAGTCATTCCAATTGCTGTCGCCGCAGCTCCGAAGAACCCTCCAGCAATAGGAACAAAGCCAAGTAATGCGGTTAACGCCGTCCCTGTGATGGCAAATGCTATATCAAGAATATCTTTCAAAAATGCAAATGAACCCAGGAGCAGAAAAAGCCAATCAACGGACCAGTCCATCTGGCTGAAAAGTCCACTCGAGAACGCTGCTATTGCGCTTGTCTTTCCTTTGGCGAGGCCAGCGGCAAGCTTCGGAGAGTTTTTTTGGAGGCGCTTCAGATTTTTTTGATAGTGCTTTTTGCTTTCCTCTTTTTCTTTCGGCGATTGCCGGAAAGCTTTTGTGCCAAGATAATTGGCGTTTTCGAGAGCTCTCCTTCTGAGGCTGTCAGCTTGGCTCGGATAGGAAAAATCGTCCCTCGTCACCGTTTTTATGGGGCTTTCATAGTTTCCGTGGGTGTTGCCATAGCTTTGAGAGGGCATATGTTTTATATTTATTTCTCCTGCTCTTTTCTTGCTAGGAGCTCGGCCGGATTTGAGGTGACGAGTTGGTCCTCCGAGCGTGAAGCGACAATATGGATGGCGACATGTTTGGTTCCGGCGAAAAATATTCCTTCTCCAACATTGGATTCAAGAAGCATGAATCTTTCCTGATCAGTGAGAAAGAACGTATCTCCGATCACGTCAACTGCGGCCGGAGACTGCTTGAGGAGAAGCTGAATCGAGGAGTTGGTGACGATTGGTTTTCCGTATTTCGAAGCCAGAAAGTCGCCGATGTCCTGTGTGATGGTTGTGAGGCCGGCGAAATATTTTCGGCAGCGTTTGGCGATCCCAAACATGAAGGAACCGGCGTCTTCATATTGCATCATCACCCAGGCTTCATCAACGACGATCATTCTTTTTTTGAGCCTGGAGCGAATCTCATTCCAGATGAAATGCAAAACCACATACATGGCGACCGGCCGGAGTTCGTCTTCCATATCGCGCAAATTGAAAACAACCATCTGGCTTGAAAGATTCACATTCGAAAGGTTGTTGAGAAATCCGGAGAAGATGCCCTCCGTGTATTTTTCGAGCCGGGTTGCCATATCCTCTGCGCCCTCCATGCTTCGGAGAACATTATAGAGGTCTGCCATTGTCGGAAATTGGTCGCGGGTAAAGGCGCGCAGATCGCTTTCGGGGGTGATATCTTTCACGGCATAAGTTTCTGTCACTGCCCGGTCGAGAATTGAGTCTTCCTCCGGAGTAATGTTCCCAAGCATGATATGAAGAAGACCGATGAGACTTGCAACGTTGTTGCGAAACACGTCGCGAGGATCTTCATCTTCGGGAATGTTGGGAAGTTCGAAAGGATTGAGATGATAATCGGAATTGAGAGAGATGTTTATGAAGCTCCCGCCGACAGCCTCGCACAAGTACTGGTATTCATTTTCCGGATCAATGACGATCACTTCCGTTCCCATCATCAATGAGCGCAAAATTTCCAGCTTCACGGCATAGCTTTTTCCTGCGCCGGATTTCGCGAAGATCACCATGTTGGCATTTTCCATCTGAAAGCGGTCGAAAAGTACGAGGCTGTTGTTGTGGAGATTGACTCCATAGAGGACGCCGGTGTTTGAAGAAAGGTCCGAGGAAACAAACGGGAAGGTTGTTGCGAGCGGCGAACTATTCATGTTGTTTGAAACCGACAGTTCATCGTTCGCGAGGGGCAAGGTTGAGCAAAAACCCTGCTCGGCGCGAAAAACTGCTTCTTTCACATACACCAAACGCGATTCGAGAAACGATTCAATAAACATGGCTGTTTTATTGATATCTTCTTTTGTCTTGCCAAAAATGGTCATGTACAAGCCAAAATGAAAGAATTTTTCGGTTCCTTGCTGAAGCTTGTCCCTCAGTTCCTCGATATTTTCGAGGGCGGATTCAAGAACCGGGTCGCGTACTTTTCCGGCCTCCTGTTCGAGATGCATTCTGGATTCGACTTGCGTCACTGATCGGCGCAAGCTTTTCATTATTTGCGCGGTATCGATCGGATGGATGAACATTGCTATGTCCATCGGCTGATCAAGATTGATGATCGGCGAAAACCAACCCGATTGGAGAAATTTCGGATAGGTGGTGATGAAAATCGTCTTGGCGAAAGTATCGCCAACTTGAACATGCGAGGTTGTTACCTGAAGCGCGGCGGGAGATATAAGATCAACGACCGAGGCAAGGCCCTCCTGGTATATCTTCTCGGTCTCGTTATCGGTGGAAGTCGGCTGAGCGGAAGCAGTTTTTTTCTTTTTGAGTCCAAACATAATATTTAAAGGCGATTGATATTTAACTCTTCGGAACTTGTCATATCCATATTCTCCGTCATTCCCGGATTGTAGGCGTTGAAATAGAGTTCGATCAGTTCTTCCGTTGAAAGAGGTGTCATCCGGATGCCTGTTCCTCCAAGACCGGCCATTATGTGGTCCACTCGTTGCCAGAGCTGGCTCTTGTAGCTCTCAAATTCCATTTTTTTCTCGAGCATTATCTGTTTCGGATTGAGCGCTGTACGGATCCGATCAATGAATCCTTCTTTTCTTCCTTCAGTGAGCGCAAAAGGGACGACAATGAAGAACGACTTGGCCATAATGTCGGATGCGTCCACCATTTGTTTTACGAAGTTGCGGTATTCGGCGATCTGAAAACGCAGAAGTTCGTTCGGCTGCTCTTTTTCTTTGAGATCAAGCATCGAAATATATGGATTGATGTCGAGTTTCCGGGAACTGACCACGACCTGGATCGGAAAGTCAAGGGAGTTCAGAAAATTTTGGTAATTGGCGATGATCGCCTCTTGCTCCTGCGTCGATTTCAGGTCGAAGTTGATCGAAGAAACCATCAGAACCGCCCGAAGGGTTCCGTTCTTGAGAATCGCGACTCCATCTTTTATTTCAGCGATATCAACAAAGTCTTGAGCAGCCTTGCCCATTGCCTCCTGTTTGGTCAATTTTTTGGAATGCAATAGCTCCATATTATTTTTTTGTGTCCAATTCCCAAGCGATTTTTCTGAGTTGGCCTGCGCTCGGCAGATGTTTTTGCACAACTGCCGCCTGAGAGTTTTTTTGCTGCGCGAGAGACGCTTTTTTCATGTTGATATTTTGGCTTGCATAAAGTCTTTTCCAGATATATTTTCTCGGTTTCATGAGAAAATAGAGAGTAAAACCAGCGAAGGTAAGCATTGAAACGCCTTGCGGACGCCAGAAAGCAAGTGATCCGAAAATGAGAAGAATGAAAAATCCGACGGCGAAAAAAAGCTGGCGATCGAAGAAGGCATATGAAGCGACAAGAAGAGCAACCGCGCCGCCCATCCAAAGCAATTGTTTTCCGGTAAGTCCGAAAGCGATCTGGTCTTCAATGTCGACAAATTGTGGGACGCCTGCATGCATGATGTTTGTTTTTACTGCTCGCTAAGATCAACGATATTGCCATCTATCCTTGGTTCGAGCGTTATTCGTTTTTCAAATGGTTCGATCATTCTGTGTCGTGGACGAAGCGCGGGTGCTGATTGCTGCGGAGGAACAGGACGTTGAACATTCTGCTGGGGAGGGATCTGCTGAAGCGCGGCTTTGGGCTCATTGTGTTCGGTTATGCTGTGGATTTTTATGGTTGGGAGATCAGGCGATTCGGGGGCGATGAAAAGCTTGTTGATTCCAGGACTGACTTGCTTGTTCGGCTGAGTGGCAAAATTTGGGTGAGCAATTTCTTGTCTCGTCGGAGGAGGAATTGCATTTGGTTTTACAAAAATTTTAGGCGGCGCGGTTCGGATGGGCGTGAGAATTGGTCCAGGAGCCTGCCTTGGCGGTTCAGATTTTGGCGCGTGCGGCCTAGTAAATGGCAGTTCTTGCTTGGCAAAGGCTGGTTGCGATCCTGATACGCTAGCTGCTTTTTGACTCCTGGCTTTTGCTTGCCGCTGTTCGCTCGCCAATCCGTCAAAAACAATTTCTTCATTTTCTTCATCAATCGGAAGAGAAATATTTTCGTCGAATGACTTGAGTATTATACCCAATTTTTCGCGATCTTGCGAGGAAAGATTCTTTCCATTTTCGCTGTGAAACAAATATTCGGCTCGTTGCATCTGCGAATGGCGATCATATCCGAGATGTAAAATATAGTCTTTGACCCAATTTTTGATCGTCGGGTCTTCAAGATCTTCTGAATTTTTTAGCTTGATATACCCGGCCGTGATCTCCATGTTGGCGATCTTTGGGAATTTTTGAGCAATCTCGCGAATCGGCAGTTTCAAGAGGCGTGCCAGATACTCCGCCCATGGATCCCAGTTGATGATCTCGGATCTGATAAGCCTTGCGATCTCCTGCGCGGTAAGAAGACTCACTCCCATTCTTTTTTCGATCTCCGTTGGAAAATTATCAAACTGCACTTCGCCGAAATAGTACTCGCGAACGAGTCTCGTGATGTTTGCCAATCGCAGCAATTCAAACCCGTATTTTTTCCCAATGAGTTGTATTTTCTGGGAAGTTTCAGGCGAAGAAAGTCGTGTTTTTATCGATATAGGCAAACTAATGAATTTTTCGTTTCTTGCTGATCGCTGAACATCATTCTCGGCATCGGGATTTTGAGTTGAGGGTACGGAAACAGGTGATGTGAGCAAGGATATCTGTCCCTGGCCGGGCGACACAATTTTTTGGCTGCTATCATTCATAGAATTAGGGGTGCTTAATTCCGCTAAGAGCAGGTTTGTTATTCTTTATGTTATCAAGCATTGTAATCGTGTGCTCGTTGGTGGCTTTGTTGTAAAGTTGATCAAATCCAGCTCTGCTGGCAGGATTGGCATAAAGCTGGGTAAGACGATTATTGAGGAAATCGCCCCCTCGGTCTCTTTCGTTGTGCAATGCGCCTGCCAAATCTTGTTCAACCAGCTTGTTGTTTGATGTATTTTTATAAATTTCTGCGTTGATCGCGTTCATTTTTGCGCCATCAACTGTACCTGGAGCTCCGATTTGCTCAGTTGCTTGAAATTCCGCTTGTTTATAAGCCTGACCCTTGTCAGCCAGGTTTTTGAAAATATCTTTTTGCAGGTCAGGATTTTTTTGCAAAAGTTCTTTCACTCGGGGATCTTGCATCTGAGCGGCGGTGAGTGCTCCTCTTCTTGACGCCTCATGAATAGAGGCGGCATCCCCTCTTCCGACCCCGGCGTTGATTTTGTCCTGCGAGTCGTTTTCCATTTCCTTCGCTTTCTTTCGCACATTTGCGATATTGAACGGCGCAACTTTCTCTTCCCATTTCTGTTGATTTTCTTTTGATTTTGCCTCTCGACCTTTTTTTGTGAGCATTCTCCAGCCAGGCTGTTTGGCAATTCCGCCTTTGACGCCCTTATACATATCAGCGGCTCCAGTAACGCGTGCGCCAGCGCCCCACATTCCCCCGCCTTTGGTCATGCCGGCGCCCCATTTCAAGACATTGTTCGCATTGCCGACAATTGCCCCTGCAAAAGCGGTGCCGAATTTTTGGGATATCACGAGCGAAGCATACAAAAATATGACCGTAACCATATAGGAAATAAAATATTTCATTGTAAAAATAGTGCTGCCATCCGGTATTTTTTCAATAAATGTGGATTGAAATAGCTGTGTTGATAGCCAAATGAAAAAAGCCATGACTGGACCAACATAGGAATATTTGAAAAGCGCGTTCCACCAGGTTGAGGAAAAACCTTCCAAACCGGGAACAACAGCAGAAAGAAAAGCCAGAGGAGCGAGTATGACCAGGATCCAAATTGCAACGATTCTTATCAAAAGGAACAACGCGAAAGCAATCATGACAACAAACAATACAAAAAGGAATACAGTGTTGAACAGGGCTCTAACAGCAAGATTTACAGAGTTGTTGCTGAACATCCATTCCCCCCAGCCAGGATTATTCTTGTAAATTAAATCAGAAATATGAGAAAAATTGGCGATAGTACTGCTCGGGCTGCTATCTGCTTTCAAAAAGAAATTCATCAGGAGTTGCGATCCATCAAAAATGAAAATTGCGATAGGTTTGGAAAAGTTGATGAGGAGCGCCATTATGATCAGCATCAGCAACGTTTTTTTGGCATGATATTTTTCAATTTTGAGAATGGTGCAAATGGCGATGAAAAGGAGGATAAGAAGGAAAAAGAGGTTGCAAACGTCTCTGACCACGATCCAGCCGTTCACAACCATTTTCTCCTGAGCGAAATTATAAATATCCGGTTTCAACATTGCATCCAAAAAGTGCGCGCTCAGATCGATGAATAATTTCAAAAAATAGGATATAATGCCAAGAACGCCTAGCATTATATTGCCTATAGTTCCGCTTAAAAGGCCGGCTCCATCCGAAGTTTGGTCAAATATTGAGTCGTTGCTATTGCTGATGGGATCAGCATAAGCATTTGTGTGAAGCAGGCAAAATATGAACACAAAAAAGAAAACAAAAAAAACAGCCCGGCGGGATTTGAGGGATGTAAAAAGTTTTTTGAAAAAACCGAATACTTTTGAGAATTTTTTTTGATTTCTTCTCACCCTTTTTTGTTTAAGAAAAAAATTTCGTTTCTCGAGTTTAAAGCTCCCGCCGAAGGCGAGGCTCGCCAAGGGCGGCAAGGCTCAAAAAGCGAAATCACAAAGCAAGATTCAAAATTGGAAATTGAAAGAAGTCTATTACTTGAAATAGGTACCGCTCGTAATTCCGTTTTGAACGGCGCTTTGCATCTGATTGAGCGATGCGCCGGCTTGGTTGCGGGCTTTGACGATCTGCGCGTCGATCGGAGCAGTCATTTTGGTGACACCTTGCTGAATCACTTGGGAAATCATTGAATTTACCATGCTGGTCACGACTTGCGGGATGGTGTTGGCATAGTTGAGCATCGAAAGGGGCATTTTGAGAACTTCTTCAGAAATGCTTTTGACGGTTGAACCGGGCGTAGTTATGGATTGGGTTCCCTTATAATCCGATCCGGATGGAACGGTGACCTTGCTCCCGCTGCTGGTTGTCTTCTCGGTTGTTTTGCTGGTGTCGACGCTTTTGTATCCTTGTCCGGCAACGGCTTGAGCCTTCTGAAGTTCGGCTTGCTGATTATAGGCGATCTGTTTCACGCTTGCCGCTCGAAGATATATGAAACCTAGATCGTTTTGGGGCATCGCCGCCATTCTCCAGGCCATCCAGGGGTTCCGCCGGAAAATATTCGGGTTGCGTCGCCATTGGAAACATAATTGTGAAGATCCGGCGGGGTGCTCCAGATTCCTTCCGCAACGGCTTTTTCGGCGGGACTGATCACGCGATTTGCGAGAGTGCTTGGAATTCCAGACCGAATTTCCGTGAAAAAACTGCTTGTAGCGGCCAGAGCGTATTTTTGCGCCGAGCCGTATATGAAACTCCGCCAGTCGCTAATAACAGCCGACCCTCCGCCATATTGACCGGCGCTTCCGGTAAGGAGTGTTTGGAGCCGGCCATTGATGATTCGGATCGCGGCGATCTTCAAATTGGCGACAAGGGTATCCTCGATACTTTTCAGCATCTTTTCAGTGGTTATCTGAAATTCTGTTGCCATCATGCTTGATCCCCAAAAGTCGGCGCGGGCAGAAGGCGCAAGGACTATGCTCAAAAACGTCAGAAGAAGAAGTAGTGTTGATATTTTTTTTATTTTGTTCATTTTTTTTAGGGAAATTTTACGGACTCAATTTCATAATCACTCAAAATTTTTGAGAACTCACCTTGCAATTTTGTCGCGCTTTGGGCGACGGATTGAAGACTCGAAACGGCGGCGAGGCTTTTCATGGGGTCTGAGGTGTTGAGAGAAACGCTATCCTTGAGGCTGAGCGTATATATCGCGAGCTGAAGCGCAGATTTGTGGATGTCTTTCAAAACATACGGCACCTCGATTTTTTTCATTTGTTCAATGCCGGATTGGACCTTTTGGGAGTACGCGTCTATCTTTGTTTTGTCTCCCGTTGCGAGTGCGGTGACGAGATTAGCGCTTTCGGTATTGATATTTGATTGTACATTGCTCGTGTTCTCGACAGTAAAAGTAGAATTTGACGCGAGAATGAAGGCGGATTGGGAAAGATATTTTTCAATCTCGGTTTTTTGTTCGGTCTTGATGTCGTCGGCAGAAAGATCTTTGTCGTCGACAGGTGAAAGAATATTGAGTTCGCTGTCATTGATCTCCGGCAGGTCCTTGGTGATGTCGACGGTCTGAAGAGCGCTTTGCGTCACTTGAGTGAGATCAGCGGAAGAAAAAGTCGGGTTGTCAGCAAAGCTGCTGTCGGTTGTCGCCTTGTCTTTGGTGAGTTGCATCAGCTGGCCGATCATTTCGTTTGTCAGATTGGGATTGCTCGGGTCGGAATTCAAATCAGTTGAGGCATCAGTTCCAAGAAGATCAGTTTGTCCCGTCTGAGCGAACAAGGCAGCGTTGCCTGTTTGCGTGCTGCTTGCGGGAGTCGTTGATTCTTCGGTGCCAACAATTTTATCTCCTGGAGCGGGCTTCAGTGGATTGTACCCGCTTCCAACTTCTTTTCCGTCCGAATATCCGTCCCCGTCCGTATCGGCTTTCAAAGGATCGGTGCCGATCGCCTTTTCTTCTTGATCCATCAGCCCATCTTGATCGGAATCAAGGAAAAGAGAATTGTTATTTTGACTCTGAGCCAGTGCAAAAAGCGTCGTTGCAAATACAACGAAACTCACAGCAAGTATGGCTATGATTTTTATCTTTTTCATTGGTTTGATTATAACATAATTATTTGGTGTCAACAAAGAAAAAATGTTGATAAGTTATTGAATTGTATGCTAGTTTTTATAGAGAGATTATTTTCCAAAATTTTCAATTCCCGCTTGCCATAAATTTTGAAATATAGCAATTTGTCATCCTGATGTTCCGACATTTTGTCGGAACGAAGGATCCCGTCAATAGTTGCTGTGATTCACGAGATTCTTCGCTTCCTGCCTATCGGCAGTTCAGCTCAGAATGACAGTAAATGTATGCTTCAAAAATTCCTTTCCAAAATTGAAGACTATCCCCTCACTCTTACCGGTTGGCTGACCGCTTTTTCTGCGATTATTGCTCTTCGAGTGCTTGGAGAGAGCCTTCTTTTGGGTTTTGAGGACAAATCGCTTGCTTTTTTCATCGGTTCGGCTCTGGCTGCTTTTCTGTTTTTTGCCGTCTCATATCTCACCATCCTTTTGTTTCTCTCTTTTTGGCTCAGAAAAAGCCTAAAAAAGGTGGCCAACGTGCTTCTCTGGGGATTTTTGCTAGTTATTTTTCCGCCGATTATTGACAAAATATGGTGCGGGCAGAACTTTTGTTGGAGTTTTTACGCTTTTGACAGCCTGAAAGGCATATTTGTACGCTTTTTGACGTTTTTTGGGGATAACGCGAGCATTGGAATCACCTATGGCGTGCGGGTCGAGGTGGCGTTGGCGATCGTATTTGTCATGATATATACTTATATAAAGCAAAAAGTTGCAATAAGAGCCCTTCTGGCGGGAGCAGCAACCTATGTCATTTTGTTTTTTCTGGGTTCTTTTCCCTCTTGGCTTGCTTATTTATATTTTTTGCCGAAAAAGAATGTTTTTTCGGTCGAAAGTTTTGATATTGCTGGACTTTTTCTCACTCCGGCAAGCTATTTTTCCATAGTCGAAACGGATTTCATGAATGCTCTCAATGTCAAGATGAATTTGATTTATGCATTTTTATTGGTTTTTATTGCGGTTTTCTTTTTTTGGCTGTGCTTCAGAGAAAAATTTTGGCCTGTTGTGCGAAATATTCGCTGGATCCAGATCATGATTCACGCGGGGCTTATCTTGACCGGGGCGGGCTTGGGCGCTTTCTATTTTCCGGGTAATTTGGACATCAACGTCTTTTCTTTCTTCGCAATTGCGAATTTGATACTGGCGGCTATTTTTGCTTGGATGGCTTCAGTATTTCTCAATGATCAAATTGATCTGGAAATTGATAAAATGACGAACAAACAGCGGCCGCTTGCAACGGGAGAGGTAATGAGCGAAGATTATCGCCAGCTTTTCTGGATATGTTTTGTTTTTTCTCTTATTCTTGCGATCACTGTTGGAGTGAAGTTCTTCCTTGTGATCATTGCCTATCAAGTTATTGGCTGGATATATTCCTGTTGGCCGTTCCGCCTCAAGAGATTTCCAATTATTGCGAGCCTTATCTCGGCCCTCGCTCTCGCCCTTCTGTTTTCCTGCGGCTTCATGCTTCTTGCCGACGGACAAAACATCAGCCGTTTTCCTCATCAAATTTTTTGGCTTTTGATAATAGCCTTTATGATTTCCCTTCCGATCAAAGATTTGAAAGACATTGAAGGCGATCGGGCGGATGAAGTATGGACGATCCCTGTTCTTCTTGGAGAAACTTGGGCGCGCTTCGCGATCGGCCTGGGCATATTTATTTCATATTCACTGAGCGTCGTCTGGCTTAACGCCAGGATCTTGTTTTTTCCGGCGATGATCCTCGGAGCACTTTCTTTTTGGATTTTGCAGACAAAAAAAATCGCGCCCCGCCGGGTGCATATTTTTGTGTTCGGATTTCTTTTTCTTTATGTCATCGCGATATTCTGGCTTCTCTTCTGGCCAGCGATAAATATCGCGAATAAATTTTGAATTTTGAAGACCAAACTTTTGATCGACTTTGAATGATATGGCGTTGAAGCACTTAAATATCATTTCAAAACTCAAAATTATCGCAGAGGCTCATCCAATCTTTCACCTTCAATTTTTCCGCTCTCACTGTCGGATCAAGGCCGATTTTTTTTAGCGTTTTGGAAATATTTTCTTTCGGAACATGAAAACTCGTAGATAGATTGTTGGCAAACATTTTTCGTTTTGCCGAAAATCCTGCCTTTACAAGAGAAAAAAATTTCTGGATATCCACCTCCGGAATATTTCTTTTTCTTTTTATTCTGATCACGACTGAATCAACGGCAGGCGCAGGCTCGAAATTTTCTTTTCCAACTTCGAAAAGTATTTCCGGCTCGGCATAAAATTTTATCGATATGGATAGTATACTTTCCTTTCCATCAAGCGCGACAATCCTTTCTCCGACTTCTTTTTGGACCATCAAAATCATTTCCTGCGGCGGGTATTTTGTTTCGAGAAATAAGCGCAATATTTTGGAAGTGATATAATACGGCAAATTGGCGACAACTTTGTATTTTTGAAAATTATTTTCTTCGATCAACTTCGGCAGATTTATTTTCAAAATATCGCCTTCAATAACCGCTATATTTTTGAAGTTTTTCTGGAGCGACTCGATCAATCTCTGGTCAATTTCAATCGCCAAAACACGGGCATTCGAGGCAGCTAGATGTTTCGTCAAAATCCCCTTTCCCGGACCTATTTCAAGAACATTGTCGGAGGAAAACAAGTCCGCCGACTCTACGATTTGTCGGGCTATATTTTCGTCGGTGAGAAAATTTTGACCGAGTTTTGTTGGCATAAAATTCAATTTAAAATTTCTTCCACTTTTACATTAATCACTCCCGCGCCAATATCTCCGATCTTTTGGAAAGCTTTTTTGTTGAGGTCGATCACGCGGCCTTTGCCGTAGGGTCCGGAGTCGTTCACTTGCACGATCACCGATTTTCCAGTGGATCGGTTTGTCACGCGCAGATATTTTCCGAATGCAAAAGTGAGGCTTGCACAAGTGAGATCATCGCCGTTTACATACCATGTCGCGTCCCCCGACTGGACTTTTCCGACGATGATTTTCGTACCCGTGACTTCGATCTGCGAAACCGGCTGTTTTGTTATTTTCGATCCGAGTAGCGCGCGATTCGTTTCTTTGCCATTGGTATATGTCACCTTGTATGTTTTCTCCCGAATTCCTTCTTCTCCTTTTTGCTTGGTTTCTTTTTTTCTCCACAGAACGGTATTGTCTTCTTTTTCGACAGTCTGAAATGGAATATCATCTTCGAGCGTTATTTCTTCAAAATTTATCCGAGTGATTTTGATGGCGAGGTCTGGAGAAAGCAAGGAGTTTATATCCGGCGTGATTTTGTCGGCGTGCGACAAAAGTATACCAGCTTCATTTATTGCATCCCGCACATTTGTTCCAAGCGTATCCAGTTTTATGTTCTTTCCATCCACTTCGATAGTGATCGGCAATGCTCGTCGGATGACGATCTTTGATCCCGGAAAAATTTTCGCATCAGGCGCGGGGAAAATATAGTCCTTTTCATCCAAAGTTATATTTTTTTCGGCGAGAAGATCGGAAACAGTTGCCGCCGACACCGCGGTTGCAAAATAGTTTCCGTTGTCAGTGATGCCAACTGCAAACGGTTTTTTGACGTCAAAACTCTTTTTGCCAAACGGCCAAAAAAAATACAAAACGGCGGCAATTGCGAAAAACAGAAGCAATATTGAGATTTTTTTCTTCATAAGAAAACAGCCATAACTAGCTGTATAATATACACTATTTCGAAAAAAAGAAAAAGCCCGGCTTCATGCCTGCCGTTGCCGATACTGGATCGCTTCGGCGAGGTGGGGCAGGGCGATGTTTTCGCTTCCGGCGAGGTCGGCGATGGTCCGGGCGATTTTTATTATCCTGTGATAGGCTCTTGCCGAAAGTTGGAGCTGGTTGACGGCTTTTCGAAGAAGCTCCAACTCTTTTTCTCCGAGGCGGCAAAATTCTTTCATTTGCTGGCTTGACATTTCGGAGTTGGTGATCACGCCGTCCATGTTTTTGAATCTGGCTTGTTGTCTTTCTCGCGCGGCGATGACTCGCTCTCGGATCGAAGTACTCGACTCTCCCATTTTTTCGCTCGACAGCTTATCGAACTTGAGCCGCGGGACTTCGATGTGGATATCGATGCGATCAAGAATTGGTCCGGAAATTTTGCGTTGATATCTGATGATGCTAGATGGAGAGCAAGCGCACAATTTTTCGGGGTCGGTCGCGTTTCCGCAGGGACAAGGATTCATCGCGGCGATCAAAGTGAAGCGGGACGGAAATGAAAATGTGGCTTGGGCGCGCGAAACGGAAATAGTTCCATCCTCAAGAGGCTGGCGCAAATTTTCAAGAACCATCCGGGAAAATTCGGGAAACTCGTCCAGAAACAAAACTCCGCGATGCGCAAGGCTGATTTCTCCCGGCCTGGGGAATTGTCCGCCGCCAACCAAAGAAACGGCGGAAGCGCTGTGGTGCGGAGAGCGGAAAGGACGCTCTGAAACAAGAGCAACTTCACGCGGCAGTTTTCCGGCAATCGAAAAAATTTTGGTGATCTCAAGCGCCTCCGGAAAAGTGAGCGGCGGCATGATAGAGGGAAAAGTTTTGGCGAGAAGCGTTTTTCCTGATCCGGGTGGTCCGGAAAAAAGAATATTATGCGCGCCGGCCGCAGCGATCTCGAGCGCGCGTTTGGCGTGTTCCTGTCCCTTCACGTGGGCCATATCAAAATGGTAGCTTCGCGGTTCGAATAGTTCTTTCAAATCCTGTTCGGGATGCGGAGCGATCTTTTTCTCTCCCAAAAGATGCGAAAAGAGTTCTTTGAAATTTTCAACCGGAATGACTCGGAGGCCTTTCACGATGCCTGCCTCGCTTGCGTTTTGGCGGGGAACGAAAATTTCGCCGAGGTTTTTTTCTTTGGCCATCATCGCGATCGGAAGCACTCCGTTCACCGGACGAATATTCCCGTCAAGAGAAAGTTCGCCGACGAACAGTTTTCCCTTGGCGTCAAAATCGATTTGCTTTGTCGTGAGCAGAAATCCAAGCGCGATCGGAAGATCATAAAGAGGCCCTTCTTTGCGGATGTCTGCCGGAGCGAGGTTGACTGTCACGTGTCCGCACATATGGGGCGGTTTGAATCCGCAATTTTTTATAGCGGCGTTCACGCGGTCCTTGGACTCTTTGATTGTCGCGTCAGGGAGTCCCACGATCGAAAAAACATACATACCCGGATGCGTGTCGACTTCAACTTCGACCAAGTGGCTGGTGAGACCAAGAGTTGTGGCGCTGAAAACTTTTGAGGACATTTTTTGTATTTTGTATCTGGTATTTATTATCTGCTGTTCTTATTTTTCCTCATGCTTAGCAGAATTAATATTGCTCCTACTGTAATATAAATGTCTGCCAAATTAAATACGGGAAAAAATTTGAGATCAATATAATCAACAACGCATCCCAAACGAATTCTGTCGATTATGTTGGAAATGGCTCCGGAGAAAATGAGTGCCAAAAAAATTTTTTGATAATAAAGGTTGACCTTGAAAACCAGGAAAATCAGAAATCCGATGATGACCACCCAGACAAAATAAAAAATCCCCGGAGCGATTGGAATGCTCCAGGCGATATTTTGATTGCAAATAGAGGCGGAAAAAATATGTTTCGCGAACTGATCGAGAGCGACAAGAGCGGCAAAAAGAAAAAATATTTTTGCGTTTGATTTCATTCCTTCCTCCTTAAATAAAATTTATTTTCCGTCACAATCGATGCAAGTGTCCGCCTGCGGATAGGCGCGGAGCCGTTCAATGGGAATTTCCTTTTGGCAGTTTTTGCAAAAGCCATAAGTGCCGGCGTCCAT
Source organism: Parcubacteria group bacterium (assembly GCA_041662765.1). GTDB lineage: Bacteria > Patescibacteriota > Minisyncoccia > Moranbacterales > UBA11712 > JAPLXD01. Next base: position 9,187 of record JBAZRT010000002.1, on the reverse strand, counting down.
TGCCGCGAAAGCTTTTTCTATTTTTTCAAGTTCCGATTTCATTGTTTCGTCAGCGGCGAGATTGCTCTCATACATATCCATTTCATCGGCGTTGGCCTCTTCATCGCGATCGACCTCCGGAAAGGTTGTTTCATATTCTCGATCAGTTCCCTCTTTTACAGTTTCAGTTCCGGAGAGAGTTTTTTCAATCCTCTTTTTTTCTTCGAGAAGTCTCTGCTTGAGTTCCTCCTGAAATTGCGAGTTGATCATGGGTTTGGATTAGGATTAAACATTGATTAAAGTATAGCATCAATAATAAATGCACTTCAAGTGCCTCAAATTCGCTTTGCGCGACTTCATATCGAGTTCGATCGCAATGGCATCGAGGCGGTAAGTTGAGCTCTGCAGGTTGTTTTTTCTGAGGTATGCGGAAATTATTTTTGAGAGTTTTCTGTATTTTGCCCGGCTGATGGCAAGTTCCGGCGATGACGAATTGATTGTTCCTCTCCGGCGGGTTTTTACTTCGGCAAAAATTATTTCATTGTTCTTCAGGTCGCGGGCGACGACGTCAATTTCTCCAATCCGATATCCAAAGTTGTTTTCAAAATTCATCTCAAGGATTTCACATCCACGCGCTTTGAGATAGTTGGCCGCGATCCGTTCGCCAAGATTGCCGATTTCTTTGAATTGATTCGGTTGAAACATATGTTTCAATCATAGTATATTTTCGGCAACAAAAAAACGCCCTTGAAGGCCGTCTGTTTCTTTCTGACTAGGTTTTTGAAAATATCTGATACCGGGCGCTGCAAGCGCCCGCAAAAAATATTAAGTGGCGGCAGCGCCCGGTGTTTGACATATACCAGTATGTCAAAGCCGAGAACCTGCGCCGGGTGAAAGCGCATAGAGTGTCATACGGCGACATACATTTTGTGTACATGTCGTCTGTTATCGTATAACCTCTCTACGGTTGAAAGAACCTTGTTATTTTTGCTTTTTATTTTTTCCCCGCACGATTTTCTCGCCAACCAGCTTCTGCGCTGAGTATTGACGAAGAGATCGTGCGGGGTAATTTTTAAAAATTTCACAAAAATGTTTATTTTTGTTTTTTACCCTTCCACGTTGGGAAAAGATAGTTATAGAGAAGTTAACGAGTTCCAATCACAAATAGGGGGAAATTGTGATTGGAACTCGTTAACCCTTGTTTTTCAAGGTACATATACAGTATAGCAGATTTTTCAGGAAAGGTCAAATTGTTTTTGGCGGCTGATAAAAACAATTTGGTATTTTGTGTTTTCTTTTGGTATTTATACATCCAAAAAGTGATATTCCCCTCGCTGTTGATTGCAAGCGTAATAAAAAATATCGAAACACAAAATATTTACCAAAGGTAAAGCCCTCCAGAGATGGCGAAGGCTCATGCTATTTTTCCGACATATAGTCTAGGATGGTTCGAGTGGCGTCCTTGGAAGTTCCGATAACCAAGAAATTAGAGATCACAGAATAGTCGAGAGATGTATCTGCCGGGCTTGAAAAATTGGAATATCGGATATCGGCATTTTTATATCGGCTGGAATTGAAGGCTGTTGCGCCAGTCGGTGTTTGACCGGCAAAGATAGGCTTGAGGTCATTCGCTATTGTCTGCTCCCAAATTTTCATTTCGTCGGTGAGGCCAGATGACGTGACGGTCTTGAAGACAAGTCCGAGCTTGGCCGCTCCTTCTTCCTTTTTTACAAAAAGACTATAGTCCTCAGAAAGCTTCATTGCTACCGCGTTCGGAACGGTAATGCCGAAACCGGTAAAAAAAACCTTTTTGCCAATCGGCTGATTTGCCTGGTCAAGTATTTTTACTTCGATCAGATTGCCTTCCGGGGCGGTTGCGATAAAATCGGTTGCAAAGGTTGTTGCGGCACTTTGAATCTCCGTTGGGCTCTTGGACGTGTCAACGATAATTTTGCGCAGGTTGTTGTTTTGAGAATTTTCGGAAGGAGTATCAGGGGTCGGTTGAGTTTCGGGCAAAGCGGTTTCCGGTGTTGCAGGGGTCGCGGGAGCTGCCCCTTTGATATAAAACCAATAATAATAAAATCCCGCTGCGGCGATTATCGCTGCAAACAAAATTGTGAGTGAAACAAATATTGCCTTCTTTGGTTTTTGGGGAGAGGTTTTTGTTTCGGTTTGAGGAGGAAGAATATTTTCCGAAGTAGGTGGTTTTTCGGAAAAAAAAGATTGAGAAGGAGAAGACTTCAAGGCGGAAAGATCAGGTTCTGGAGAGGAGACAGGCGGCGGAGTCGGCATCGACTGGAAAGGGTTTTCTGGAGGTGTCTCTTTTCTGGGGTAAGTCGGTTGCGGCTTGCTGGGGTTTTCTCTGGTCAAGGGCTGTTGGGGAGAAAAATTTTTTTCGGCAGGAGCAGGAGCTGGGGAAGGATCAGGGACTGGGGAAGAAAAGAGATTTTCTTCTTCGAGGGAAGTTGTGTCTAGCTGTCCCTTTTCAAAATTTTCAGCGTCTTCCTTAAATGTCCGCACCTTGCCGTGAAAATTCGGCAATTTGTTCGCGAGACTTGGTTCTTCTCCAGAGCCTGAATTTTTGAATTGAAACATTTTATTTTTTTCCTATCGAATATTCCGCTAAGCGCAATTATTCAACAGAATGTTTTTTATTTTTTAGCGTAAACCCCGCACCAATTTTCGAAAATTATTTTGGCATCGGCCATATGAGCAAGATGCTTAATATAGAGAAATTGGTGCTGGGGTAAATTTATTTTACACTATTTTCCAATCCTCGCATAGTGAGGTTTATTCTTCCAAGATTGTCGATCTCCTTTACCTTGACGGTCACTATCTGTCCCGGCTTGAGGGCGTCTTCCACTTTTTCAATCCTTTTTTCGGATATTTCGGAGATATGGATGAGTCCTTCCTGTCCCGGCAAGACTTCGGCGAAAGCGCCAAAATTCATAAGTCGCGTAATGCGTCCCTGGAAAACTTCTCCGGCGACCACTTCATGAGTGAGATTTTTTACCCAGTCAGATGCTTTCTTTCCTGCTTCCGGATTGTCGGCTGTGATAAAAACCGATCCATCGTCTTCAATGTCGATCTCCACTCCGGTTTCATCGATGATTTGATTGATGATCTTTCCGCCCGGTCCGATCACATCGCGGATCTTGTCCGGGTTGATCTTGATCGTGATGATGCGCGGTGCATAGGCAGACATCTCCGGTCTTGGGGCGCCCAGGGTCTCGCTCATCTTATCGATGATCGCGATCCGATTTTTCTCGGACTGTTCAAGAGTGTCGCGGATCATATCGGCGGTGAGTCCGTCCACTTTCACGTCAAGCTGGATGGCGGTGATCCCTTTTTTTGATCCGGCGATTTTGAAATCCATTCCGCCAAAATGATCTTCCGGGCCCTGGATATCGGAAAGCAATTTGTATTTTCCATCCTCACTCACAACAATGCCGACGGAAATTCCTCCGATCACGGCTTTCATCGGTACGCCCGCATCCAAAAGAGCAAGGTTTGAAGCGCAAGTGCTGGCCATTGAAGAAGAGCCGTTTGAGGAGAGCACTTCACTGACGGTTCGAATCGTATAGGGAAAAGTATCCTTATCGGGAGCAACGATCGTAAGCGCTTTTTCAACGAGCGCCCCATGACCTATGTCGCGCCGTCCTGGTCCGCGCATTGGCTTTACTTCTCCGACGGAAAAAGGCGGAAAATTGTAATGATGCATGAATCTTTTTTTCTCGTCGAGCTCCATCGTGTCAATAATCTGTTCCATTCCCGGTCCGCCGAGCGTTACGATCGAGAGCGCTTGTGTTTCTCCGCGCGTGAAAAGCGCGCTGCCGTGCGTTCGCGGCAAAAGTCCGACAATGCATGAAATGGGGCGAATTTCATCCAATTTTCTTCCATCAGGCCGTTCATCTTTTTCAAGAACACTTTTTTTGAAAATATTTTCCATTTCAGAATCGATCACGGCGAAGGCAAGCTCTTTTTTCGCGCTTGAATCTGTCGGGTATTTTTCCTTCACATGTTTGGCGACTTCGGAAAAAAGTTCATTTTGCAATTTTGTCTGGACGGAGTGATCTTTTTGATACAGCGCCGGAGCAATAAGCGTGGAAAATTTTTCAAGAATTTCTTTTTTGAAATCAGCGTCGGGTGCGATCAAAAGCGCTTCCGATTTTGGTTTTCCAATCTCTTTTTGAATATTTTTGATGAAGGCGACGATTTGGTCGAGCACTTTTTGTCCTTCGACAAAAGCCTCGAAAAGTTTTTCTTTGGCGACTTCGTTCGCGCCCGTCTCGATCATATTTATTTTTCCCTCGATACCGCAGGCGAAAATGCTATAGGAACTTGTGGCGCTGTCTCCGTTCACGGGATTGATAACAATTTTGTTCTCTTTCTCTCCGATGCGTACCGCTCCGACAGGACCATTCCAAGGAATGTCTGATATGGCGAGCGCTGTTGAGGCGGCTATTGTTCCCACAAGAGCCGGATCATTTTCCTGGTCGATCGAAAGAACGGTTACGATAACCTGTACTTCGTTTCGCATGCTTTGATTGAAGAGCGGACGAAGTGTCCGGTCGATGAGGCGTCCATTGAGCACGGCCTCGTCTGTTGGTCGGCCTTCGCGCTTGATAAATCGGCTTCCTTTGATTTTTCCGGAAGCATAGAATTTCTCTTCGTAATCAACCATCAAAGGAAAGTAGTTCACTCCTTCTCTGGCGTCGCGGCTCATCACGGCTGTTGCCAAAACAACAGTATCGCCATAGCGGGCGGTCACAGATGCGTTGGCTTGCTCGGCCAAAAGACCCGTTTCGATAGCGAGTTTTCTTCCGGCAATTTCGGTCTCAAATTTTTTCAGTTCCATAAAAAGTTTTTCCGTCGCAGTGCTAATAGACGAATGACACACGGCTGGCACCAAAATTTGGTGACAATTGTGTGCGATTGGTTATTAGAACTGGCGGAATATGTTAATTAACTTCTATATTAAATATTTTTTCTTGCTCTCGCTCAAATTAATGAAATCGTCGGCGGCTTCGATCAACTTTGCCGATGCTGATTCAGCGAAGGCGATCACTTCGACGCGGCAGCCTTTGGTATTTTGGAGGTATTCGACGAGCGGGATATAGTCGCCATCGCCTGTGACGAGCACGATCACGTCCAGGTGTCCTGCCAATTTTATCGCGTCAACCGTGATTCCCACATCCCAGTCCCCTTTTTTTGCACCTCCGGGAAATATCTGAAGATCTTTCGTGCGAACTTCATAGCCTGATTTTTGAAGAGCTTCAAAAAAATTTTTCTCAAGCCCTTCAATGGTTTTGATGCCATAGCCGATCGCCCGGATCAGTTTTCGAGAGGCAACTCCCGTCTTCAATATTTCCTTGAAATCGACTTTTTTCTTATAGAGAACTTTGGCGGAATAGTACATATTCTGAATGTCCACCAATACGCCGATTCTTTGTTCCGGAAATTTTCCAGTTATCATAGGGTTATTCCTTGAGCCCGAGGGCTGTGGTCAATTTCTTATATCTCTTCGCGTCTTTGCCCTTGAGATAAGTCAAAAGTTTTTTCCGCTTTGAAACCATTTTGAGAAGACCGCGGCGGGAATGATTGTCTTTCTTGTTTTTTTTGAGATGGCCTGTGAGTTTTTTGATTTGCTCGGTGAACAGCGAAATCTGGACTTCCGGGGAGCCCGTGTCCTTTTCGTGAGTTTTTGAGGTTTCAATCACTTTGGTTTTTTTCTGCTTCGTGAGAGTCATAGGATGTATGCTTTTAGTGCTTATTTTATTGGCTTTATGATACTACTAAAAAGATTATTTGGCAAGAAATGACATTTTTTTCCAATTAGACTATCATACATTATGTTATGGAAATAATCAAGGGTCTAAATGATGAACAAAAGGAAGCCGTTTTGACGACAGAAGGGCCGGTTTTGGTGATTGCAGGGGCTGGATCGGGAAAAACCCGGCTTCTTGTTCATCGAATTGCCTATCTCATCAAAGAGAAAAAGATTTCTGCGCGCAATGTTCTGGCGGTGACTTTTACGAACAAAGCGGCTGGAGAAATGAAAGAAAGAGTCAGGGAGCTTCTCAAGGGAGGCTATTTCAGCGAGCCGTGGATGGGAACATTTCACCACATATGCATTCGGATTTTACGCGTGGAAATCGATAAAATCGGCTACAAAAAAAGTTTTGTGATATACGACGATTCGGACCAGTTGGCGCTCATAAAGAAGATAATGAAGGAAAAAGAGATCAGCACCGATCAGTTCAATCCGCGGGCGATGCTGGCGGTGATCTCAAAGGCTAAAGGAGAGCTTCAGAGCGTCGAAGATTATATTTCCGGCGAAAGCTTTTTCGAAAGGATTGTCGCGAGGGTCTATGAGTCTTATCAAAAAACTTTACAGGAAAACAATGCCCTTGACTTTGACGATATTTTGCAAAAAGTGGTTGAACTTTTTCAAAATTTTCCCGATATTCTTGAAAAATACCAGAATATTTTCCGATATATCCTAGTCGACGAATATCAGGATACAAACCACGCTCAGTACGTTCTCATAAACCTTTTGGCCGAGAGGCACCGCAATCTTTGCGTCGTCGGAGACGATTGGCAGTCAATTTATTCCTTTCGCGGGGCGGATGTCCGCAATATTTTGAATTTTGAGAAGGACTATCCTGAGGCAAAGGTGATCAGGCTTGAACGCAACTATCGCTCGACGCAGAAAATTCTGGATGCGGCGCACGGGATAATTTCCAAAAATATCCGCCGCAAAGACAAAAAGCTTTGGACCGACAAGAAAGGAGAACACAACATCGTCGTGAAAAGAGTTTCCGACGAGCAGGAAGAAGCGAGGTTCATCGTCTCGGAAATCGAGAGCATTGCAAACAAGGACAACTTGCTGTTCAACGATTTCGTCGTTCTCTATCGTACGAATGCGCAGTCGCGGGCGATAGAGGAAGCGTTTCTTGAAATGGCGATGCCCTATCGCGTCATCGGTGGAGTAAGGTTCTATGAGCGGCGCGAGATCAAGGACTTCCTGGCCTATTTGAAATTCATAAATAATCCGAGTGATGAAATAAGCTTGGGTCGGATCATCAATTTACCGCCATGCGGGATTGGGAATATCACCTTGGGAAAGTGGATCAGGTTTGCGCGAGAAAATAATTTGGATTTTGTTTCATCGTCAAAAAAAATAAAAAACGCCGATGGATTGAACTCGGGAAAAATTGATGCGATCGCAAAATTTGGGGAACTTGTTTCCCGCCTGCAGGAAAAAGCGCAAAGAGTTTCATTTGTCGATCTCATGGACTCGGTTTTGGTCGAAACGGGATTTCAAAAATTGCTTCTTGCTGAAGGCGAAGCGGGACAGATCAGATATGAAAATGTGCGCGAACTTTTCACGGTAGCGGAAAAGTATAAAGACGAAAAAGAGATTGACGGACTGAGTTTGTTTTTGGAGGAAGTGGCGCTTGTTGCCTCGACGGACAATATCGACTCCGAAGCAGGAGCGGTGCATCTGATGACGATGCACGCGGCCAAAGGTCTTGAGTTTGACACTGTTTTTATTGCCGGCATGGAGGAAGGCTTGTTCCCGCATTCACGCAGTTTGCTTGATCAGCGCGAAATGGAAGAAGAGCGGCGGCTGGCATATGTTGGTATCACGCGTGCGAAAAGGAGGATCTATCTTCTTTGGGCGGTGACTCGCAATATTTTCGGTTCGGTTCGAGTTAATGTTGAGTCGAGGTTTTTGGAAGATATTCCGGAAGAATTGAGAGAAAGTACCGAAGGAGAAAACAAAAGATGGGAGATGAAATTCAGAGGAAAAAATAAAATAGGAAAAAATGAACCCAATAAAGAAAAAAAATCTTTTTCCGATGGCCAGCGCGTTCGCCACAGTACTTTCGGCGAAGGAGTGGTTATTTCAACTCAAGGCGATATTATCACCATTGCCTTCATGAAAGTGGGACTCAAAAAAATTTCCGCTAAGTTCGCAGAGCTGGAAAAAATTTAAAAATGAATACACATTTTTGTGAAACATCTTTTTTTGAGCTAAAATATGCAAATTACTATTTGTTTCACGGCAGACCTTGACAAATCGCCATTTTGGGAGTAAAATGTAACATTAAAACAAAAGGTACATTTATAATCCATATTTGCGATGAAACGGGCCCGCCTCCGCTAAAGCTACGGTCGGGCAAGCATTTTGGAGCTACTGAAATGTTTACCCTCCAAAGCCATTGGCGTCGGAGGGCTCGTCTCATTTGAAAGGGACAGGCTTCTGCCATTAGGCGGAACATCAAAAAATCAGGAGGCATCCGATGGATACCATCGCACCCCTCAACGTCAGTGATGCGTTGGACTTCGTGGCGAAGTTTCACCGCGTGATGGAAAAGGCCGGAGTTGACCGAAGCAAATTTCAGCTTCCTATCAACAACAGGACGGCAAGGCGTAATCTCGCCGAGTATCTCAATATGGGCTGTCCTAAAGTGAAAGGCGGCCTGGTGATACCCGCCAACGACTATGACCTCGCCCGCACCATTCTCGGCAAAGACTTCATCACTCCCGAAGAAATCGCCGCCGCCCGTGGGCTCACCTACAGCGAAGAGCAACTCCGGCATTTTGCCGATACGCTACCGTCGGAGGAAGTTCTCCAGTGGCTTCGCGACAACGGCTGTATGCTGGTTGCGGGCCCACCCAGCCCGATGTCTTTACTGGAAGTTCGTAGCCTCAAGAAAAAGCTGTTCTACAGCGAAACTGGAGGTTGGTATGCCGACGAGAGCCAAAAGTTCTCGCGTGAGGACAAAGTTGGCTCCGAGTGGCTGATGCTTCGCAAGACGCCCGTTGCCAATTCTACGAGCAAAATGTGGAGCGAGCAACAGGAGCTCATATCCGAAGTGGAATATGTGCCGAATGTCGCCGAAGCCACCTGGGGTCTCACGACCTACAAGGAAGTCAGAGGAGAATATCTGCTTCCGAGTATTTACGTGAGAACTTCGTCTGTGGACCGGGGCGGCGATCGCGTCGGCGTCGGCAGCTTTGGTAGCGACGGACCCGTCGTCGACAGCTACTCGGATGCCTACCGCAATGGCGGCCTCGGCGTCTCGTCTGCTCGGAAGCGAAACTAGAGCCCTTGAAACATTGTTCCTTCTTGACTACTTGAGCCTTCGGCGATTTTTTTTCGTCGGGGGCTCTTTCTTTTTGTATCGCTTGTTGATAG
>JBAZRT010000001.1:0-47364 GCA_041662765.1 Parcubacteria group bacterium | reverse complement strand
GCTCGTACTTTCATAGTCGTTTTACTATTCGTCCTTTTGTCAGGTCGTAGGGGCTCATTTCGACGGTGACTTTGTCTCCCGGCAGAAGACGGATGTAGTTCACCCTCATGCGACCGGAAATATGCGCCAAAATCTCGTGTCCATTTTCAAGTTCCACCTTGAAAGTGGTGCTTGGGAGGGTTTCTCTCACCACCCCGTCCAACCTGATTATTTCCTTGTCATTTGACATAAATAAAAACAAAGGCCTTTGCCCCATTAGAAGATCGTTTCTTCACTGTCTGCGGATCAATCCAAGGGCTTGAATATCTTTCTTTTGAGCTGTTTTTAACTCTGGAGTTATTATAAACTCTCAGTATTTTTTGTCAATAGCCCGTTTCTTTTCACTTCACCTCGACATCCACCCTTCCCCCGTTCATCGGGATGCGGCTGGCGAAAAACGGCCAAAAAGAGATGTCTGTCTTTTGGATCGCCGGAAAGTTCTTGGCATAATTTTGCGCTTCTTCGTTGGTTTTTCCAAGAATTCCTTTCTTGAAATTTTCGATATCTATACCGGAAATCGCGTTGGCATCAGCTTTGGCCGAAAATTTCAAGGTTTTTTGCTGATTGTCAAAATCGCTCAGAATATAGTTTATCGGCTCGTCAAAAGAAATTGCGCCTTCGCTTGCTCCCTGGCGCGCCAGATCATTTTTCAACATCTCTTTTACATCCAATTGGCTAAAAGACAGCACACTAGCCCGTACTTTGGCAGTAGCCGAAATTTTTTCTTTTTCCGCGCCGGCATTGTCCGACATTGCAACAGACAAAACTTCAACATTGGCCGAATCGTCAAAGATCTTGCGATCAGCTTCAAGACCTTGCTTCAGCGCTGCCACAGCCGCTTTTTTGGCAGAGGCAGTGATCTCGCCCTTGGCCTTATCGATATCGCTCGCGGTGATCACTTTCGCTTCTCCTGCTCCTCCGCTTTCCATTGCTTTCGTCGATTTGGCATAGAATTTTTCATATTTAGACGGATTGTTTTTGAATCCTGAAATTCTGAAATCGGACGGGCCTATGTTCATATCCTCTCCGGCTTTGTCCGCAACAACATCCACCTCGATCGCGCCAGGCTGGGTTTCAGTTCCGACCTTGGTCACGCCCGGAACAACCACATTTTTTGTGATTCGAAAAATTTTTCCGTCCGCTGTTTCAAGGCGCGTTGTCGCAACGAGCGGTTGATTTTCCGGACTAAACTCGTTGTATATCACAACTTTTCCGGCAGCATTCGCGCCGCCTGATTTTGAACCAGTTGAATCAAAATCGCCAGTTATTTCTTGTTCGGTTTGCTCAATCTTTGCCGGTATGATCTTGTTGCCGGAATCAGTACTTCCGGATTGTACGTCGGCCGTGATATCCAAAGCCGCAGATTTTCCCTGATTTTTGAGTTCCAGGGCAATTGTCGCCTTGGGAAGGAGGAAATACGCCCCGGCAAGACCTGCGAGCAAAATAAAGACACCCGCGAAAAAAAAGAAATATTTTTTTGCGTTTCCGTTCACCCTGGCCACTTCAATATCTTTTTTCATCCGCCTCGCTCCGCGGAAAAATTTTTCCGCCTTCTTCATGGAAACCTGGCTTATTTTTGAAGGCTGGGCATTTGACTCACTGAGGGATTCGGCGAAAAAATTCTGCGGCTTGACGGCAATTTCATTTTCAACTGTTTCTTCCTGAATAACCAAGCCTTCAGCCTCCTTCATTTCAAATTCCGGCTGGCCCGTCACGATATCCGACATTCTTGTCCGTTGACGAGGAGGGATCTTTTTTGTTTTTGGAGCTGAAACAGGCGTTCTTTTTTTCTCAACTTTTTTAATTTCCGGCTTGTTTGTCGCTTCCTTTGCGATTTCCTGGGAGTTCTCCGGCTTTTTTTCTATTGCGGGCTCGGCAAAAAAGTCAGCCGATCCAATATCTCTTTTGTCTTCTTCTTCCTGCAACTCCTGTTTTATTTCAGCTGCTTCCTTTGTATATTTCGACTCATAAACCTCTTCCTCCGGACCATTTTCAATATATTCGTCATTTGGCGTCTTGCTTTGCACCAAAATACCCGCCTTTTCGATGAGTTTTTTTCCTACCTTATCTTGCGTGATGATCATTATTTGTTTTTTTCTCCGATCGGCTTCTTTCTTGAGCAATTTCAAGTTGACAATGCCCTGAAGAAGCAGAGCATTTTTCGGCGCAACCACAATGACTTCCCGCACCTCGGCCTTTCTGACGCGGTCGATTATGGAAGTTATTTCTTCATCTATATCAATGTGGAGAGTTTTGTGCATATAAATTCAAAATTAATTTTGCATCATTTTTACGGCTCGCCGCAGCATCGCGGAGAGAGCTTTTTCTTCTCCAACCAAATCGATCGCCAGATTGGCGAGCCCCATCGGGGTGATATCCTGCGGATCACGAAGAAGACTGGTCGCATCCGATATATTCACAACGTCTTTGGGCTGCAGAAAACTGACATTGGGCGGCTTGGCAAAAGAGAGATTTTTGAGCCATCCGGGACTCAGAAGAACTTTTTTTATGCCCGGGAGAGCCGATCCGCCTCCGCAGAGAAGAATTCTTGGGGGCAAAAGGTCATTCTCGGCGTATTCGGAAAGAGAAAGCTCCACGCCATCAAGCCATACCTGGCAATCTTCTTCAAATATTTTTTCCAGCCTCAAAGAAACTTCGCGTCCGAGTTCGGATCGTCCGTATCTGATTTTGAGAAGTTCCGCTTCCTCGAAATTGATATTCAATTCTTGCGCCAGCCTTTTTGTGAAGGCTCGCCCGCCAAGCGCGAACATCTTCGTTCCCTCGAGTCCACCGCCGCGCACCACAGCAATATCAGTCGTTCCGCCCCCGATATCAATGAAAATAGTGCTAAAATCAACAGCATTTTCAAGGCCCATCGAACGAGCAACCGCATAGGGCTCGGCAGCAATGCTCAAAAGATCGAGATCAAGCTCTTCAGCGATGGTCTGAAGCGCTCCCAAATGCACCATTGGCGCATGAGCATTGAAAATACCGATTGAAACATCGCGTCCTTGAAATCCGAGAGGGTTTGTCACGCGATAGCCGTCAATACGAACGTCCACGATCGCGGCATTGATGAGCTTCACATCGATCTCATTGTGTCCCGTTTCCCAAGCAAGCTGCTGCCGAATGCGGTCGAATGCCTTCCACTGCACTTTTTGGACGATATTCTTGAGCTCCGGCAGATCGATTCGGACTTCCGGCTTCAATCTTTCATAGTGGACTGTGGTGGTTGATCCTTTCACAAGCTCCCCGGCGATCCCGATGATCGCCTGTTCCACTCTTTTCACACCGGCCATTTCTTCAGCCGCCGCAATAGCCCGTTCGCAGGATGAAACAACGCCCGATATATCACTGACCGCTCCCGATTGCATGTCTCCCAATTTTTGATGTACCCGGCCGACACCGACAACGATTCCTTTTTCCGCCTCTTCATCAATTTTGAAAACAAGCGCCTTCACTACCTCTGTTCCAATATCAAGAGCCAGCGCGTACCCGGTCCCGCTTCGCCTGCGAAATATTTTGGAGAATAATGCCATATCTGAGTTGAATTATACCTAAAATAATGCAACTTGACAATTTTTTCTATTTTGACTCATTGGTCTTATTCAGCTAACATAAAAACATGCCCATGCGAGAAGAAAAAATGAAAAAAATTTATAAAGTTGTCCAAACCGCAATTTTCGCTATTCCCGCTTTGGTTGTGATTGTCGGAATGTATCTGGTTTTGTTCCCCGTCGACACCTACAATTTCTATCCGACCGATCAAAAGCTTTCAAAATTTGAGATCACGAAAGATACGCAGGCAAAAGAGCTTTCATTCGGCGTTTTTCCGATTCGCAGCTATCGTTATATCGACCTTTCAATGAATTTCAAAAAAAATGAAGAAGAAAGCTGCCAAGCCTCAAACGCTGAAATAACTCTTCAAAAAACCTACCAAGCCTTTCTTTTTCCTTCCGGAGAAACAATAACAGATGAGAACCGGCTGCGTGAAATCCTTTTTGACTCCAATAAAACAAAATTTCCAAACGGTTCTCTGCTCCACCTGAACCCCACCAACGAAGTATTTTTCGTGAGCCACGGACAGAAAATTCTTTTCCCTGGCCCGGAAATTTTTCAGGCTTTCGGATATAGCTTTGATAATTTGGTCGAGGTCCAAAAATCCGATCTTGACCCGCTTCCCGACGCCGAACAAAAAATATTTTTGTGGTCAATGTCCCATCCGGATGGAACAATTTTTCAATCTTTTCCATCACATACTCTTTATATAGTTTTTGATGGAAAGAAATATCCGATCGCAAACAAGGAGTTGATCGACAAAGTCTGGCCGGAAAACTATTCCATCCCGGTAAGCGACTCGGACGAGGAAGATGTCGCAAAATGCAAGGCTACCGGATCAAAGAATAACATTTCCTGCTATTTCGACTCTGCCACACTTTCCGGTCTTGGAAGATACTATCATTTTTCGATAAAATTTCCCGAAAAATGCTCGCTTGTCAGCGTGCATCCCGACAATTCCCGGATCCGCTTTTTTTCCGAACGGTCCATGGCAACCATCAAAGATTCCCTTCAGACTATCGCGGCCTCGGCTTTGAACCGATATTTTTTCAAGCAATAATTTTATGTGGCAAAAATATTCCTACAAACTGACAAAGGACCTGCTTATTTCTTTGGTGATCACTTATTTCCTGCTGATCATCCCGGAGCTTGTTCTCCCGGGAATCGTAAGCTCCCATTTCGATCCGAAATATCTCTTGGCCGTTATTTTCATCATTGGATTCTTTTTCGCTGAATTTGGAAAGTCGTTCAAAACAGCCGAAAAAACCAAATTCCAGGCCATATCCCGCAATCTCCTGAACATCATCCTTTTCACGATCGCAATTATGCTCGTTTTGAGCCTTTATAAGATGCAAATTTGGCAAATTGCGGTCGTAACCGTCATTTCAATTCCACTTCTTATTGGCGCGGAAAATATTTTGGTAAAAGAGTAGAGGCGAGGCAGTGCCTCGTACTCTACGTTTTCAACCATTCCAGCGTTTCCTTCGCGCATTTTTCCCAGCTGAAATTCTTCACCTGGTCCAAGCCTTTTTCTCTGAGGTCATTTCGCAATTGGTCATCATCAAGAATATCTTGGATTGCTTCGGCCATTTTGCTCTTTGAATGGGCGTCAAAAAGTATTCCAGCCTTCCCTGCCACTTCGCTCAAGCTTGAATTGTCCGCAACGGCAACTGGTATGCCGCAAGCCATCGCTTCAAGCACGGGCAAGCCAAAACCTTCATAGAGCGAAGGCAGGACAAAAATTTCGGCGCCCTTCACAAGCGCCGGCAAATCTTCCGTTTCAAATTTTCCGGTCATGACCGCGCCAGGAGTATTCTTTATTTTTTCGATGATATTTTCCGCAAGCCATCCCTCGGGTCCCGCGATCACGAGTCCCAAATCCTTATATTCTTTTTTGCGCCGCAAAGTTTCAAATGCCTCAAGCAACGTCTCGATATTTTTGCGAGGCTGGATAGTGCCGACGAAGATTATGTATCTGGTATCCGGCAAATTGTATTTGGTTTTTGCTTCTTCTACTTTTTCCGGTGAGATATTTTCGTTGAACAGCTCCTTGTCATAGCCGTGATGGATGACCTTTATTTTTTCGTCCTTTATTTTTGGATATGTTTTCAGCAGATCATTTTTGGTTGAGTTCGATATGGCGATGATCTTGTCCGCATTGATCACCGCATAATCCGTGAAAAAGTTCAGACGACGCAGATCTTTTTTGGGAAAGTGGTCCGGAAAAAATTTGAAGGCGAGGTCATGGATCGTGACGACTGTTTTTGTCTTTTTAGATCGCAGAAAAGGAAGCGAGTGCATCGGCATGAAAAGAATCTCCGGCTTTTCGCAAACCATTTCCCAGGCAAATCTCGTCTGCGTCCACCAAAAAGGAAACGGCATATCGGCGATTTCATAATTTTCAAAAACCGGAAATTTCAACTGGGAATTGAATTCTTTTTTGTGATAAATCAAAAACCGGTCCCGCCAGCCAGCGGGGCCAAAATTTTTGAGAAGATTATAAATATAGATCCGCGTACCGTCGATCCGCGAATGATCGAGATCAGCGGCATTGACAGCAATACGCATAAAACGATCTTAACGAAATAATTTCTGCGTGTATTCTTTGAGTTCCTTGCCAATATCCTCCCTGTCCGCCGCATAGGTGAGAAGCGCTTTGAGATAATTCAAAGGATCTCCCGTCGTGAGCCATTCTCCGTCTTCGATCTCTTTCGCCAAAAAAATTCCGCCGTCTTGAACATATTTTTTGATCGCGTCAGTGATCCAAAGCTCATTTCCTTTTCCAAGCGCGGTTCCTTTGAGCACATCAATGATATCCTGATTCAAGATCATTCGTCCAAAATCCGCCAGCTGAGACGGCGCTTCTTCGATCGAAGGTTTTTCGATGATATCTTCAATTTCGTTTGTTCCTTCGCGCAATTTCACGATCCCGTATCGCACAACATCCTCTTTGGCAACTTTCTGCACTCCGATCATAGGCTGGCCGTTTTTTTCATAGTCTTCAACCATTTGTTTTGTGAAAGAGATCTTCGATTTCACGAGATCATCCCCCCAAACGAACACGAACGGCTCGTCATCAACAAGACTGGCTGCCGAAAGCACCGGCGTTCCATTTCCGTACGGTCCTTTCTGGCGAACATATATGAAATTGGCCATGTCCGCCACCCTTTTCACTGCATTTAATCTTTCCGTTTTCCCCGCTTTTTCCAGTTCGTTTTCAAGCGCCCAGGAGTGATCGAAATGATCCTCCAGGGGCTTTTTATCCCATTTTGTGACGAGAATTATATCTTCGATTCCGGCTTCAACAAGCTCTTCGACAACCAATTGAATGATCGGCTTGTCAACAATCGGAAGCATTTCCTTGGGCATTGCTTTCGTCACAGGCAAAAATCTGGTTCCGGAACCGGCGACGGCAATAATGGCTTTTTTGATCTTCATGATTTACGAACTACGAAATTAACAAAAATACGAAATATCATACTGGCGAGTGAAAAAATAAATTTCGAGAGTATTGCGTGTGCCCGTCCGGCTTTGCCGACGGGTAGCCTACTCGAGAAATTATTTTTTCGCGAGCCTCGCAAATTATAGCAGTTGTTTTTTGGCAATCGTTTTAATTTCCGCGTTGAATTCTTCGATCGCACGCTCGATTTGCGGGTCGAAATTTTTGTATATTTCTTTTTCTTTCACGATCCGTCCCGCTTCAAGCAATGTGTCAAACGTTCCGGCGTCAAGCCATTCGCCCTTGATCGGACTGACTTGCAATTCCCCCTTCTCGAGATAGAAATTCATAAGATCCGTTATTTCAATTTCCCCGCGCTCGGAAGGTTTTGATTTTTTTGCGATTTCGGATACTTTGTTGTCAAAAACATAAAGACCGGGAATGGCATAGTCACTGATCCATTCCACCGGCTTTTCGACAATTTGGATAGCTTTTCCCGCTTCGTCAAATTTCACGACGCCATATCTTTCCGGATCCGGCACTTTTTTGGCGAAAACATGTCCGCCACTCTTGAAAGTCTTGATAATGTCCGAAAAATCGTCCTCAAAAATATTGTCCCCCAAGATCATCGCCACATTGTTGTTGTCAATGAAACTTTCTCCCAAAATGAACGCGTCAGCGAGCCCGCGCGGGACGCTCTGCACTTTGAATTCGAGATGCACTTTATGCCGCTCAAAAATCCGTCCCAGCAGATTGACGAACTGACCCGAATGCTCAGGCGTGACGATCATCAAAATATCTTTGATCCCCGCTTTCACCAAAACATTGAGGGGATAAAAGATCATTTGGCGATTGTACACCGGCAGAAGCTGTTTTGAGGTCGTCGCCGTGAGAGGAAACAATCTTGTCGCCGTCCCTCCGGCAAGAACGATGCCTTTCATTTTGTTCATACGGATTTATATAGAATAATTTTCTTCCAAGTATTCTTTCAGCGCTTTTTCATAATTTCTCAGCGGCTTCAGTTTCGTGTTGAGAAGCACAGACGAGTTTGGGCGCTTGGCCGGACGCGGAAATTCATTTGAACTCACCGGAATCACTTCGATATCCATTTTTGCAAGCTTGAACAGCTCACAGGCAGCTTCGTACCACGTACAAGCACCTTCGTTCACGACATGGTATATTCCAAACGGAACTTTTTCTTCGATCATTTTCTTGGTTTCAAGCGCAAGATCCGGCGTATATGTGAAACAGCTTTTTTCTTCATCGACTATTTTCAAAACACTGTTGTCCTTGGCAAGCGAGATCATCGTATCAAAAAAACTTTTCTTGGACATCGGCGATGCTCCGGGTTTTCCAAACAGCTTCGAAGTGCGGATCAAAAAATATTTGTCCGTATTCTTTTTTATTTCTTCTTCCCCGAGAAGCTTTGATCGGCCATAATTGCTGATCGGACTGGGTTTGTCGCTCTCCGTATATTCCCCCTTTTCCCCGTCGAAAACATAATCGCTCACGAAGTGGACGATCGGAATATCTTTTTCCTTGCATATTTTGGCCAAAATTCCCGGACCATATCCATTGATCTTTTTGGCAAGTTCAAATTCAATTTCATCCGATTCGCATTTGTCCACGGCGTTGTATCCGGCCGCGTTGATCACCGCTTTTGGCCTGACTTCTTCGATCTTTTTTCGCAGACTTTCTTTTGAAGCGATATCGATCTGGTCGCGGTCATACGCAAAAACCTCCCAACTCTGGTCAGCATCAAACATGCGCACAAGGTCTTGTCCGAGCATTCCGTGAGAACCGATGATTAGGATCCTATTTGCCATATTGTTTTTCGTAATATTTTTGATAATCCCCGCTTTTCACATCGTGCCACCAGTCAACATTCGTTTTGTACCAATCAACCGTTTCCCGCATCCCGTCTTCAAAGCTTGTCCGCGGCTGCCAGTTGAGCTCTGTTCTTATTTTCGAAAAATCAATCGCATAGCGACGGTCGTGGCCGGGACGGTCCTTCACATATTCTATCATCTCTTCACCTTTGTTGAGAAGCTCGAGGATTTTTTTCACGATCTCCATGTTCGTTTTTTCGGAATTTCCGCCAATGCAATATGTTTCGCCGATCTTGCCTTTTTGAATAATCAGATCAATCGCTTCGCAGTGATCCTCAACAAAAAGCCAGTCGCGAACCTGCATCCCATCCCCGTATACCGGAATCTTCTTGCCTTCGATGAGATTGGTGATCGCAAGCGGGATCAGCTTTTCCGGAAAATGAAAAGGGCCATAATTGTTTGAGCAGTTGGAAATGGTGATCGGCAAGCCGTGGGTATGGAAATATGCCCGGACCAAGTGGTCAGAAGCCGCTTTGGACGCGCTGTAGGGGCTTCTGGGAGCGTAGGGCGCGCGCTCATTGAAGGCGGGGTCATTCGGCCCCAAATGGCCAAAAACCTCATCTGTAGAGATATGATGAAATCTCTTGAGGCCGTTCTTTTTCGCCGCTTCGAGAAGATTGTGCGTCCCGACAATATTTGTCCTGATAAAATCCGAACTGTCAAGAATTGACCGGTCAACATGCGATTCAGCGGCAAAGTTCACGATCACATCCGAATCTTTTACCAAGCTCTGAACCAGCTCCTTATCGGCTATGTCGCCTTTCACAAATTTATAATTTTTGTTCTTTTCGATATCTTTCAAATTTTCCAAATTTCCCGCGTAAGTCAAAAGGTCAAGATTGACGATCTCATAGTCCGGATATTTTTTGAGGATATAGCGGACGAAATTCGAGCCAATGAACCCCGCACCTCCAGTGACAAGCAACTTCATAATTTATAATCTTATTTATTTTTTGTCGTCCAATCGAATCCTATTTTCGGATCGTCAAAGGGAATTCTTTCTTCGTCGGGATCAGCCGGGTCGTAGGCTTCGCTTGTGTGATAGAAAAGCGTCGCCGGCTTGTTTCCGAGAACGCGATATCCGTGCGCAACGCCGATTGGGATCAAAATTTGAATCGGATTGTTTTCTCCTCCGTATATCACCTGTGTCTCGCCTTTGGTCGGTGAATCTTCTCGCATATCAAAGAGAACGATCTGCATATTTCCTTTGATCGGGAACCAGACATCGATCTGTTTTTTGTGCCAATGAAAAGCTTTGATCACGCCCGGATAGGTTTCCGTATAGCTCGTCTGTTTCACCTCGCAAAAAGTATCCTCCCCGAATTTAATAACCTCGCAAAAAAATCCGCGGTCATCGGAAAATCTTTTGATTTGCTTTATTTTTACTCCATTGATCATATGTATTTGCGGTTAAAATCGTTTAGTATTTTTATGCTAATACATTTCCTCCAAAAAATCAAAAAAGCGCCCGATCATGGACGCTCTTCGATACAAAGCTTTATTCAAAATACTTTTCTATTTTTACAATTCTCCTCGCATCAGCCGATTCAACCGCTCTTTCACTTCATCGTCTGATGGCTCTTGAATGCTGGAGGAAGAGATCATTTCATCCACAAAAGGAAGATTATCAGGTGCGGCAGAATTGCTTTTTGGAAAAATTGTTCTTTTCTCGATTGTCTCGGTTTTTTCGCCCGGCGCGAAATGCGGTTTTCCTTTTTCAACCACTACTTTTCCTCCGCCTAGACTGGGCGAGGTCAGCTTTCCGGTCTTTGCCTCTTTTTTCTCAGCTTTTTCAGTCAGCTTGATCTCCGGAGAAACTATTGCAACAACTTTTTCTGTCTCCGCATCAATTTCTTCGCCCTCCGGCTGCTTGGACTCAAATCCGGTCCAATAATAGATCATATAAAGCAGCGCGCCGCCCAAAAATCCAAAGATCGAGTTGAGAAGAAGGTTTGGCCGCACGGGACTTGCTGAAATTTCAGGATCGCTTACTATTTTGTATTTGAAAGGCGAACCGCTATAAAGGTCTCGCGCATATTCGTCGACTTGGCCCGGAATTTTCACGATCAAATCTTCATACGATCGGATATCATTTCCGCCGCTGCGAAATTTCACCAGAACCATGGAAGAATTTTTCAAAACTTTTGCACCTGCAAAATTTGCAGCCCGACCGCCGAAATTCGCTTTTCGAAAAGATTCGCTTTTGACGATCTCGGCCGTGTTTCCTGTCTCCGCCAAAAGATTTTGCGAAGCACTCGCCGGCTGTCCGGAAGGAAAAACAACAATTTTTCCGCTCACCAGCCACTCTTTGGGCAAGAAAAGTGAGATCAAAAAAACAACAAGCATTGTCACGGCGCCCGTGAATATGGCGTAACTGAGGAAACTCTTGAATTGATTTCGTTGATAAAACATTTTTTTAATCTATATAAAATTTTAGAGACAGGTTCCCCGACGATGAGAAAGAATTTGTTTCTTTCCCTTCAAATTCGTTTTTTTCCATTTTTCTATTACGGCTTCATCATACACACTCTCAATATCATCAACTATTTTGTCCCAGTTGTATGCTTCTTTCGCCATCTGGCGGGCCTTTTCTCCCATTACTCTCATTTCTGTCGGATGACTTATCGAATATTCGAGCTTGCTCATAAGGTCAAAAATGTCGCCCATCCGAAAAACATAACCATTTCCATAAATAGCCGAAAGATTTTCTGAAATATCGCTGACAAGCGGAGCAAGTCCCATCCCCATCGCTTCAAGAAGCGCAAGAGACAAACCTTCCGCTCGAGAGGGCTGGACAAAGAAAGCCGCGTTTTTATAAAGAGACGCCAATTTTTCTCCCTTTTGCACTCCAGCCAGGACAATATCTTTTCGGCCTCTGATCATGGTTTTCAACTCCCGCACATAGCTGTCCGTATAGCTGCCACCCCCGGCAACCACCAGCTTGAATTCTTTGTCGATTTTTCCGAGCGCTTTGAGATTGATGAATGCCTGGAAAAGAGTATGAATTTCTTTGTGCGCAACCAAGCGGCTGACGGCCAATACATACATTTTTTTCTTGAGCGACCACTTCTTGAAAACATTCAGCGATGACGCTTTTTTGAACAATGTCACGCCGTTGGGAATAACAATCGAATCTTCTTCATATTGCTTGAGTCCATAATTTCTCAAATAATCCGTAACAGAAATTGTCTTGTCGGGAACCTTGAGAGTGATCATTTCACCCATCCGCAAATAAGTTCGCGCAAAAAAACCCCACTTGTGATGTCCATAGTCCTGGGACTGATAGGTGGATATGACAGCAGTTTTGCGGCAGAAAATTTTTGGGATGAAAGAAAGAGTCGACGGTCCCAAGGAATGATAATGGATAGCATCATAATTCTGAAAAAGAGCATGGATCGTTGAGAGGAATGTATGCGTGATGGCATCAAGATGCTTGGTTTTGATCGTCGGCAGATGGACCAGCTTTACTCCTTTATAGTTTTTCAAATTTTTTGGAGTATAATGATCTCTCACATAGACAAAAACCTCATGGCCCTTCTTTGCCATTCGAACCGCCACTTCGTCGACGTATCTTTCCACGCCGCCTATGTGGGCAGGAATTCCTTTTTGTCCAATATATGCGATTTTCATAATTTATATTTGATAATAAGCCCGCCTAATCCTTAGATACACCCGGAACAATTCCTTTATTTCCCTACGGAATCACAAAAAAGTCTTGGGTGTTGGAATCAGGAGCTCCGTCAGTCACTTTGACCGCGTATGTCTTGTTGCGCTCCAGCTCAGGAACAACAACTTTCATCCATGTTTTCTTCCGGGCAATGATTCTCGCCGAAGTACTGCCAAAAAGAACCGAGATGTCATTGGCCCCGAAGTTTTGCCCGGTCAGCTTCAACACATCTCCCGGTTTTCCCTGATAATTTTTTGAGCCGCTCAAATTTTTGATCTTCCAAAGCTCGGGGCCCGCTCTTTTCACGAAAAATTTTTGGGACCGCGTGCAGTCATTGTTTCTGTCGCAAACGCGAACTTTGTGCGCCTCCGTCACCTCAACATCCGGAACAAGGATAGTGATTTTCTTTTTTCCCCAGCTGACAATTTCGGCTTTTGTCCAGTCATCAAACATGACCTTCCCTTTTCTGTTTCCAAAATTTATTCCTGTGATCTTGATCTTTTCGCCCGCAAAACCACTATATTTTGAGAGCCTATAAAGTTGGGGGTCGCCGCATCCGGCAAACGCGGTCGAGGCGGCCAGTATGCCGCTGGCGACAATGATTGAAATGACTGTTTTCACGATTTTCATAGGATTGATTTATTGATTAAAATTGACCTTATAGATTAGCAAATAGACTGAAAAATGTCAACTATCCCCACATAGTACCTTTCCGGACTGAACTTATCGGCCTGAAACTTGAATTTGGTCGCTTTTCCCGACGCATATTCCAGGATTTTGCTTTTGAATTCCTCTTTATTTTTCACCAGATACCCATTCGCGCCATTTTCAATCATTTCACCATATCCTCCGACATCATATCCGACGAAAGGCTTTTCCGCACTGATCGCCTCAAGAGCAACCAGGCCAAAAGTTTCCGCAAGCTTTGAGGCTGAAACAACGAAGCTGGAATTTTTGATAAGCTTCGCCAGCTCGACACTGTTCTTGAAACCGGCATATTTGATGTTCGGGTGACGCGGAATTTCAAAACCAGCTTCCCTATTGCCCGCCAGAACAAGCTTGATCGGCAAGCTCTTGAATATTTCGATCAGTTCATCAACATTTTTTTCTTTTGAAATGCGGCCGAAATAAAGCGCATAATTTTCCCCGTTTGCATCTTTCCCGTTTTGCGAGTCTTGAACGCTCGCGAAGTGAGCCAAAACTTTGATCTTCTTTTCCGGAAAGCCCGCTTGGACAAGAATGTTTTTCACGAACCGGCTCGGCGCAATATACAAATCGACATTTTTTTCATAGATTTTGAGCCAGCGATGGAAATAAAGGCCCAAAACAGCGATCAAGCTTTTGGCATAAGAATTTTTCACGCATTTTTTTGAGACGCAGTGCCAATATTTTCCAGCGACGCATTTCTTGCAATATGGCTCTTCGCAGTTCAAAAGATAATTCGGACAAATCAGCTTCCAATCATGGACCGTCATGACGATCGGGATCCGGCGCTTTTTTATTTCAAGAAGAATGGACGGCGATATTTGATGATAGATATTGTGAATATGGATAACGTCGGGCTGAAATTCATCCAGCAGTTTCGCGATTTTTCGCGTTGCTTCAAATGACCAGAAAACGCGAAACGCCCCTTTCATTTTGTTGAAAAGGCTTCCGTTTTCAAAGTCCACCCGGCTGACAAAATACTTCGAGAAATCAGAATGCAGATTTTCCGGATGACTCATCGCAAAAACTCCCACTTCGTCTCCGTTCGACTCAAAAAGGCGCGCGAGATCAATGAAGTGCTTGTCGGCTCCGCCACGGATGTGATTAAATTTGTTGATTTCGAGAATTTTCATTTATTTGGCTTCATCAATTTCATTATTACCCAACTCGGACAATCCTCCCAGAATTATCCAGAAAAATATTCCCAGAAGATTGGTTTCCAGATAAGTCTGAAAAAGAAACGCGGCCAGATAGTTCACAAACAACGCAAGAAATGCCAGCCGCAAAAATGCAGTATCGCCCAATTTCTCTCTTGATTTTCTGAGCGCGAAATACACAGATTTGAAAAGAAACCAGAGCATCGCGACCACAAGAGCCACGCTCCAGAGCCCCATCTGGATGAAAATCGTGAGGAGGGAATTGTGGATATTTCGCACTTCAACGAAATCTTTGTATTTCAAACCGATTTCAACGGAAATTTTCTTTCCATATCCCAACCCGAACACGAGTGAATGCTGGAAATCCTTCCAGGTCGCTTGCCAAACGCTTCTTCTCCAGTTCAAACTTTCGTCGGAACTGACTTGAGCTGTGGACACAAATCTCTGTCCGGCCACCCCAAGCGCGCCATTGAAAACTTTGGAAATGCTCGCCTGCGGAAAAAGAAACGATACATAGGCGACCAAGACAAACAGCGCGGCCGCAAAAAAGGCATAATGAAAAAAGATATTTTTCAGGACTTTCTTGTTTTTTTTCGGAAGAAGGAAAAAAAGGAAAACAACGGAAATAAATAGGCTTATCCAAAGATGGCGCATAAGAGAGCCAACAATCCCAATTATCCATATTGGGATCATTATTTTGAGAAAATCCGAGTAGCTGTCTTTTCGCAATGCAATCCAAAGGAGCGAGATCAAAAGTGCCATCGTGAAAAAGAAGGCGTGCGGAAAAGCAAGAATTCTTGTCCCCGGAGTTGAAAGCGGAGTAAATTCGGTCCACAAGCCTTCGCCGCGGATGATTCCGATGAAAACAAATACTGATGCAACAATCGCGCCGGCCAAAAAAAACTTGAGAAGCCTGAGAAGCTTTTCTTTGCTATCGAATAGAAACACGACGGCAAAATAGAAAAGTCCATAGAAAGCATAGTTTTTGAACGTACTGAAGGCTATCGCTCCATCAGTGTGAAGAAGAAAAGCACTGGCGATGAAATAAGCTCCGCTCGCGAGAATAAATATAGCAACCAAATAATCAGCGATCTTTAGCTTTCTCGGCAGACCATTTTTTATCAATTGATAGATCGTCCCCAATATCACACCGACAAAAAGAATATCAAGAGGATATATCTTGTATTCCGCTCGATTCCAATATATCGGGACCAGGGTGAAAAACCTTTCAAAGACGACAGTCAGAAAAACAATGGCGTAAAATCCGCTTCTTGGAAAAACAATCGAGAGCGCAAAACCAAACAGGACCGCGAAAAGATAGAGCGGCAAACTGAATCCGACAATGAAATTCGACAGAACAAAAAGCGAAACCGCCGCGATTATGAAAATAACGGTGGATGTTTCAACAGAGATCTCTTTTTTGCTTAATTTATCGTTAAATATGGCCTTCATAAAATTCATGTTTTAACTGCATATAATATCATTTTGCAATAACTTTGTCAAGTGTTATTACGGCTTATATAAAGCATTATTTTCCTATTTAGCTGGTATTTTCCTGAACACGGCGATAGAGTTGCTCAAAAACGTATATTTGAGGTTTTATTTCGATCCCTTTTTGGAAACTTGCTTTTCCTGTATATACAGCTATACTGGGACATTGAGGCCAAAAAGGAGGATGGGAGATGAAAAAAATTCATCTTATAATTTGCTTCTTCGTTCTTTTCACTGCTTCCGCTCTCCACGCGGAGACATCGGAAGAATTTTGGAGAGGGAAGGTCATTTTTGTGGATCAATATCGCCAGGAAATCATCGCTTATCTGGATGGCAAAGAACAACTTCGTTTCCCCGCTATCACCGGGGACGCAAAATTCAAAACTCCGCAGGGAATCTATCGGGTAGAGCGCAAAGACCCAAAATATTGGTCAAACCAATACAGCACCTGGATGCCCTTTTCGCTGTTTTTCATCTGGAATGAGCGCACCCGAATGGCCATCCACGCCGGAGTTGTTCCGCTGAAAAAAGACGTTACCCGCCAGAAAGCCACTCGCGGATGCGTGCATGCGGGAGAGAAAAAAGACGCCAAGCGACTGTTCGACTGGGCGGAAGAAAAGGCAACAAAGGTTGTTGTTTATGGCGATCGCTCTCAAGACTAACGGCAAGCATGATTTCAGCTTGCCGTTTTAATTTTTTCCAAAATTAAGAGCCGTATCAGTAGCATGTCCACGCGATGGCGGACAGCATTCTGATACGGCTCAATACTTCTACTTCTTTGCTCCCTTTGTTACCTCCTTATGAGGGCGGTGTGTGGCCGGGGTCCGGCCGAGATCTATTTGCCCGGGAAAAGGTACTTGCACCCGACTTTGCCGTTGGCGTCCTTCCAGGAATCGTCCACGACCAGGCTTCCACCGACCTGACTACCTCTGGTCACCAGCTGCCAGGCTACGCCTTGGGGGCCGCTCCAGGTGAAATTGAAACCGTCACCGGGATTCAGCTTGAAGCTGTGCGTGGCGCCCAATTTCTTTTCCGCGGCGCCTTGGCTATCGTTCCAGACGTAAATCTGGAGGATCTTGCCATTGGGCAGTTGCGGGATGGTCACGTTCCCCTGGGCATCGGCCGTGGGAAACACACCGGCATCCAAAACCTTGGCGCTGACCACGCCGACAAAGCAGAGAGACAGCGCACAAAACAGAACCAACGCCTTCGTCATTGCCTTCATAATCCTCTCCTCTTGGATGATCTCCGCGAACAAATCGCGGGTCTAGTTGTTTTTGCCTTATTTTGTGATTCTTCTCCTTATAACAATTTATACCGCGGGTACGGCCGGTTACTTTCCCATGCTGTGGGATAAGCTCCGGCCGAGACTCGGTTTTCACATTACCTTGGGTGGTACTTGCCGGCTCGCCTGATGGCCATCAGGGAGCGACAGTTTGCTTTGCAGCTTAGGCAAAGGCGGCACCTGGATCGGCATTTCCGGCTTTTCTACCGGACACCGGAGGCGCAGCTTCTTCTTGCTCGGCCGCTTTTTCTTTATTTTCACCGGCGGCGTTTCGAGGGCCGGAGGAGGCGGCGGCACGATTTTCGGCGGACAAGGCGCTTCTGGCACCTTTACAACCGGGGTGGGCGGACAAATATCGGCCGGCGGGAACGGTATTTCCTTGATTCCGCAGGCCTGAATGCGCCGCGCAAAGTTGATCAGCCTCGGCAGAGATCCGCCGAAGGTTTTGAAGTTCAGGTGGCCCGGGAAGAAATTGGCGTACCAGCCTATCCCTCCGTCGAGCGCCATCACTTTGACGCCCCAGCCCAGCAAGTTCGTTTTTGCAGGCCAGGGCATGAGGAACCGGATGCCCGGATCTATGCGAAGCGCGTCCGCCCCGCAGACCCTGATGCGCAATACCGTCGGACTCAAGTCCGCCAGCAATCCGGATCCGGTATTCACTTCTACTCCTCCACTAAAGCCGGAGAAGAGTTGGACGCTTTCACTCTTGTTTTGCCAGAGCGGCTTGTGCCAGGCATCGACATAGGTGCCGAAGATGCCTTCCGCCCGATGGATCTGGCCGTCAGAGAAGCGGGCAAACAGGGCTTTGTTATACCACTTTATCCCGCCCCAGGACGTTTTGGTGGTATAGACAGATGAGAGCCCTGCAGCCCAGCGCCTGCCTTCACCATCGCCGTTCCATCCCCGGGACCGATAATGCCAGTCCCAGTTGCCGTACTCATACGTGGGTCCAAACCAGAACCCACTATCGGCATCATAGACGCCGAAGGGACGCCAATGGAAATTGGCTGCGCGACTGTTGGTCGCAACAGTACCAGGAGGCACGTTGCTACTAGACCAACCGCCGCCGGCGAACATTTCATTGCGGATCTCGCGGTCATAAAGCCACCGCATTTCCCGCAGTTCGTCGGCCGCATAACCCATTGGGTATGCACCAGCCGTCAGCTGGCTCAGAATGCGCCCGCAGTCATCGACTGGAGGTGCATTCGCAACTCTCGAAATCCCCGCTTTGGCGGAATATCTCGGAGTCACACTTGCCAGAGCAGACGAGCTCTTCAGATTGCTCTGCATCCTCTCGAAGGCTTCCATGCCTTTTTGGTTTGAGAGGCACTCGATATCGAACTGCCGAGTATCGAGCAATGCCGAGGCAACCTGTATTCCAGAGCCGATGCCAAACGAGGCGGCGGCAAACGGGACCGTGAAAGTAGGGAATCCCGTTTTCATGAGACGCTGGTAAAAGTAGATCGCCGGAATCTGGCTATGCCGCTCGCGCAGATCATAGAGATCCGCGCCGGGCATCAACATATCCCCATTGCTCAGGTTTTTGTACCCAAGCTTCTTGGCCTGTTGAAAAACCTCGTTGGCCGGCACTTGGACCATGTGAGCCTTAGACGTCGGAATCTTGCCGCCGTAAACATCGACAAACTTGGCAAGTCGTTCCGGCTCATCAAAAAACCCGTTGAGCAGCTTGAAATGCTGCCCGTCCCGGTTCCAGATGACGGTTTCGCCATAGGCATCGCCCATGCGTTTCCACCATCTTTTTTCGGGATAGCGGTCGCCCCAAATGATCGGAGCGTTCTCAGGCAGCTGGCCCTCGGCGATGAAAACAGCCGGACGGGTGTCGCTCTTGTCATCCGCTTTCATTTCCAACGGAAGCAAAGACACCTTAACCAGCTTGTTTTCGGCCTTGTTGAGGCCAACGCCCCAGAAGAGACCTTTGCCGGCCGCAATTGGCATGGCCTTGGGCATTCTGACCACACCCACCGTCCAGGTTTCACCCTTTTTGGGAGCGCGACTCGAGATGACTCGCTTGGGCTGGTCGGTGTTAGGCTGGATGTACCTGCGCGGGTTGTCGCTATCTTCGTTCTTAGCGCTTTCCCATTTGTTGGGTTTGCGGACCGTGTAAAACTGCCCGCTCTCCTGGTTCAGTCTTTCCTGATAAATTTGGCCGTCGCGGGCATCTTTCCACTCGCGGACCACACCAGGATCAGACTTTTCGGCGGAAGCGGCTGTCGAAGCCTCTCCTCCGCCGCCGGAGCACCTATACCAACCCTTCTCACCGGAATCTCCGGGAATCGGGTCTGCGCTTTGAGCCTGGCCGCTGCAGAAAAACAGCGAAAGGCCGAGCAGCACAGTGGCTAACAGATTTTTGACCATGGTCGAACCCCTCTTCTCGCTTCTCCTTCGTTTATCCTAAGCAAAACAAAGAGCGTGTAGTTTCTTTTCAGCCAGATGAGAAAACACTGGATTATCTGAATAGCAAAATTTTGCTCTCGCAGCCAGATGAGAAAACACTGGATTATCTGCGGTATATGCTTTCGGAAAAAACCGGAGTTGCATGAAATTTTTTGTTTTTGACTCCGCCCAGGCGGAGTCGCATATTTTTACTTATTAATATTATAAGTTGTCAACGAGCTACCCTCGTTTTCAAGGGTTGAATATTCCAAAAAACGCTTTTGGGAGATTCAACCCCCGAAATATTCGGCGGGAAGAAGTTTATGTCTTATGCTTCCCAAAGACTTTCAACCCCATTCTCATCACTCTCGATCATATTTTCAAATTCGTCTTTTGAGTTCTTTTGGTTGATGAGATTTTTGTAAAATGAGATCATGAACACAAGCAGCATTCCAATGAGAAAAGACGCCACGACAGTGAAAATCAGCGTATTTGTTCCCGGATTGCTCTTGACCAGCGGCGCGTTTATCATGCGCACTTCGATTTTTTGGTTTTCGCTGATGAACAAATTGTTGTTTTCCGCGAGAACATTTGCAATCGTTTTCGACAATATTTCAGCATGAGTCTTGTCATCCGCCAAAGTCTTGAGATGGATCATTCCCAGCTCAACATTGATCGAGGTTTGAACCATTTTTCCCCAAGCTTTCATGCGATCTTCTCTTCCAACAGGCAATATTCTCGAAAGTTCCGGATCGCTTTCTATGACTTTATTGAGAAAAGTTTCCGTATAGACGCTTTCTGAAAGCAGCTTCGAAAAATATTCCGTAGACTTGGCAAGCGTGTAGGAATCGACAAAACCCTCTTGATTTTGAACAACAAGAACATCAAAATTGGACTGATATCTCGGTGAAAGAAGCATTATCCCCCAAAATGAAATAGCCGCAAAAAGAAGCCCGATCAGTATCATAAGGCCTATTTTTCTTGATAAAATGACTTTAAATTGAGAATAGTTCATAACAATGCTTATTTATTAAGTCAACAGATCAGTATACATTATTCCGATAAGATTGTCAAGCTTAAAAAAGCAGGCCTTAGAAGTTGAACATTTTGTCCTCTAAAAGCACCTCATTCACTTCGCTGACTGATCCGTCCGCCTTTTTCACCGAGATGCTGACCGGCACTTCCCCTGATCCGGATTGCTTTTGGATAAAAAGGCTATAATTGTCATTTTTCAGTTCGGAAGGCAAATCATATTTCAACGTGACGGTTTCCTTTTTGCCGATTTCAACAAAAACCGGCACACCGATAACTTTCTTGCCCAGATCATTGTCAAAGCGAAGATTTTCTTGAGGCACACTGGATTCATTCAGCCATGCTCCGTCCGGAACATAAACTCTGAGCCAATCGTTATAATTGGCCGTCATCCAATCTTTCGCACGGCAAGTATGTTCATAGGTCAGGTTCAATGTCGCCGTGGGCTTTTCAGCGCTCAAGTCGACTTCGTATTTGATATCCCGCTTTATGCAGATATCACTCTTCAAAGAATTGAGGTTCGCGTCAACAGCCATCAAATAATCTCCCTTATAGCTTTTCACCCGTCCCGCCCAGTTCATATCTTCCACTTCAGATTGCAGGCTTTCATCTTTGAAAAATATCTGGATATTTTTTTGCTTGAGGTCTTCCTCCAGCTTTTTCGCCAGCTCCAACTGCTCGGAAATGCTGAAATTATGAATTTTTTCGATCAAAACCTGGGCCATGTCCTTCATGATGCTTTTCCGTTCACCTTTCGCAATGCCCTGCTCTTGATAACCTTTTTCCACCTGATATTCAAGCTGAAGAATAGCCGACTCGTCGTTGTATTCCCCTGGATAATCGGCTATTTTGATCGGCCCTGTGATTTCAAGGATTGAGTTCAGAACATCGGTATTAATAGCAATTACTCCGTCAAAATTTTCACCGCCTTGTCCCAGCTTATAGAAATATTCCGCTTTTTCGGCATTGACTTTGAAATCCGGCGACCAGTTGGAATCGCGCATCTGCCAACTTTTTATATGAAGCATTTCCGCCATAGGATACGGAGGCTGCTCCGTGTCGGGAACACGACCATCAAAAACACCTGTGTCGTGAATTTGAAAATCGCTCACTTTTCCGCCTTTTGTTTTGAGTATTCCAAATGATCCGATAAATCCGCCGCCCGGGCGAAGTTCCATGTCATTTTGAAAAAGGACCAGAAAAGTTTTCTCGCTGTCAAATCCGCCGGCCTTGTCAAAAACATCAGCCAGAACCGTAAGCTCGTTTCTTCGTTCGCTTCCTACCGGCAAGAGGCCTGTTAAAGGCTTCAGATTCTGAATGTTTTTGTTTCTTATTTGCAAAAATACGTACCAGGAGAAGAGAAGAAACACCGAAACTATCCAAAAAGAAACCCAAAATTTCCAGCTTTTTTGCTTGATCTTTTTCGCTTTTTTCGTGGTTGAATTGTCAGTTTTAGAAGTCATAAATGTTTTATATAAGCATTATTTTACCAGACATATGATAATACGCTTTTTTTCAATTTTTTCAATGTTTAAACATAGCAAAAAACAATATCCTTGTCAAGGAGGCGCTGAACTCAATTTGGCAAAAAATGAAAGCAAAGAAGCCAGCCTGCGTACATATAGTCAGAGAAGGGAACTAAAAACCTTAAAAATCGAAACAAAACTATGGCTACACCACTAAAGTGGCCACCTCTTGGGGGATCTTAAAAGTAAAGTTGTGTCACGTTGATTGTTTCTTGAAGAGGGAGGGACAGTTAGCGAGATGCGAAATGGAAGAAACTCCAAACAAACCGAGATACCGAAGAGATTTGATGTCAACGAGCGAGAGGTGGTTTTTCTTTGGAATTATTTCAAAAGTACAAAATGTTTCACAAAATATTGTTTCACAAGTCAGCCTTTAGGGCTGTTTTTTTGTTTGATGCGAAAGCTTATTTTCTCAACGCCTCGATCGGAGAAAGTTGAGAAGCTTTCCACGCTGGATAGATGCCGAAAATAAGTCCGGTAAAGACGGAAAAACCGACGGCCGTCAAAATAGATCCGGCGGGAACGGAAAATTGAAGCATATAGCCGAGACGTATCAAGAAATTATTGAGAAGATAGGTCGAAACTATTCCAAAAATAATCCCCACTACTCCGCCAAGAAATGTCACTATGACGGCTTCAAAGAGAAATTGACGCAAAACTCCCGAATTTGTTGCTCCCAAAGCCTTGCGAAGCCCGATCTCGCGAGTCCGCTCTGTGACAGCCACGTACATCACATTCATGATTCCCACTCCCCCGACCAGAAGCGAAATCGAAGTGAGCGCCAGAAGCAAATAATTGATTGTTCCAAAAACTTTTTCGATCATATTTTTCCCTTCTGCCGCAGACATAACCACAAAATCGTCTTTTGCCGCGTCAGTTATATCGTGCTCGCGCCGCATCGTTTCCCGAATATCAACGGCTGTTTCCTCCATGCGTGCGGTATCTTTGACCTTGAACGTGATGAATTGGGCATAATCGATCCCGAGCAATTTTTTGTTGAGCGTTTTGAAGGGAACATAGACAACGTCATCGAAATTGAAAAATCCACCGGATCCCCTTTCTTTGAGCACTCCGACCACTCGATAATTCTGATCTTTTATCTTGATATTTTTCCCTGCAGCGTCCCCTTCTCCGAAAAAACTTTTTTTGACCCCGGCACCGATCACCACCACTTGAGCAGCTCCGGCTTCATCGCCCTCGGAAAAAAAGGCTCCCTCGACTGGCTGAATCTGGCGGTCAATTTCAACATAAGAGGGATTCACGCCGAAGATCGTCACTCTTTTGTTCGTACTGTTGTAGCTCACCAATTCTTGATCCACATTTCCCGCGCTCCAGGTTCTGACATTGGGAATCTTCGCGACCGCTTCAGCATCTTTCTCTTTTAGCGTTGTGATAGCGAGTCCCGTCCCCCGGCCGGAGATATTTTCCGACGAGTTTTGAGAAACACCGGGAACTTTCACTTCCACTTGAATATAGTCCGTTCCGAAAATATCAACCTGCCCCAAAACATAGTTTTTGAGACCGGTTCCGCCAGCCATCACGATTATCACCGACATGATCCCAATCACGACCCCAATCACTGTGAGAGCGGTTCTGATCTTGTTCATGCGCAAATTGCGAAGAGCCAAGCGAAAAACAACCGCCCATTCGTGAGGAGATCTGATTCCGAACCTGAAAATTTTTTTATTATCTAGACTCATATTCTTTACTCATATCTCAACGCTTCCACGATATTGAGCTTCGCGGCTTTGCGCGCCGGATAAATTCCGAAAAATACTCCGATGAGCAGGGAAATTCCGGTTGCAAGCAAAATCGACGATATCGTGACAATGAACGGCCAATGATATCCCAGCTTTTGAATAATCAGCGCCGCCAAAAAAGTCACCAGAACCCCAATAATGATCCCAATCACGCCGCCCAAAAGCGTCACAAAGATCGACTCGACCAAAAACTGGAGCATGATCAGAGAGTTTTTGGCTCCGATGGCTTTGCGAAGACCCACTTCGCGAATTCTTTGGTTGACGGAAATAATCATCGTGTTCATTATTCCCACTCCGCCGACGAGAAGAGAAATTGCCGCGATAGCCGCCAGAAAATATTTTATCGCTCCGGTGATATTCGTGATGGCGTCAAGTCCGGCCTTTTGATCGCGCACCGAAAAATCATCGTCGCTCGCTTTCTTGATGTTGTGTTGATCGCGAAGAGTCATGATAATGTCCGCTTTTGCCCGATCGATATTCGTTTCACTATCGACTTTGACGCGGACGAAGTTGAGATAGTCCACCCCAAGCATCACTTTTTGAGCCGTGAAAAGAGGCATAAAAATAGTCGTGTCCTGATTGGAAAAAGCAGTTGAACCGCGTTTCTTGAAAACTCCGATCACTTCGAAATTTTGTTTTCCGATTTTTATTCTTTTTCCGACCGAGTCGCCGCCTTCCCCGAAAAGATCAGAGGCCACTTCCGACCCAAGCACGGCGAAACGCGACAAACTCGTTTCCTCTTCCTTGGTGAAAAACCGCCCCTTGTCTATTTCAGCGTTCTCAACATTTATATAGCTGGCTGTCGTTCCCTGAAAAGTGAAATTCTTGTCCTTGTCTTCGAATTGGACCGTGTTGTTTCCGCTGATATAAGCCGTTCCGTCAGCCGCGTTGGGAACATTGCTCTTCTGAAGAATGGCCTTGAGGTCGTCGTATTTGAGGGTCGTAATGATGACCCCCATCGCGCTCGCCGGCGGGCCTTTCTCCTCGGAAGCGCCCGGCAAGACTCCGATAAGATTGGATCCGACGCCTTTTACTTGGTCCAGGATCAGTTCCTGGGCGCTGGATCCGATGGCGATGATTATTATCACGGACGCAATTCCGATCACAATCCCGAGAATAGTCAAAAAAGAGCGGAACTTGGCCGCGATAAGATTTTTGTAGGCGATTTTGACGGGGTCATAAAAACGCATGACATTATTTCAAAAGCTTTTCTTCTCCGTCCGCAATTCTTCTTTTTGCCACAAGCCTGTCTCTCACAATATTTCCGTCAAGCATTTCAATAATTCTTTTTGCGTGTTCGGATGTATAGGTTTCGTGCGTCACCATCACGATCGTGTGCCCCTCATCATTCAATTTTTGAAGTATTTTCATTATTTGCAGTCCGTTTTTCGAATCAAGATTTCCCGTTGGCTCGTCAGCAAGAATAAGCGCCGGATCATTGACAAGCGCCCTCGCAATCGCCACTCTTTGCTGTTCTCCGCCCGAAAGCTGATTGGAAAAATTGCCTATTCTGCTTTCGAGATTCACCGCTTTCAGCGCCTGCTCGACTTTTTGCCTTATGAGGCTTTGCGATTCCTTCCGTTCATCGTATAAAAGCGGAAGTTCCACATTTTCAAAAACAGTTGTTCTGGGCAAAAGATTGAAAGATTGGAAAACAAAGCCGATCTTTTGATTGCGAAAATATGCCAGCTCATCGTCGGAAAAATTTTTTGTGTCGCGTCCCTCAAAAAAATATTTCCCGGCGGTGGCTCGGTCCAGAAATCCCAAAAGTTGCATCAGTGTTGATTTTCCGCTGCCGCTCGGACCCATGATGGCCACAAATTCACCCTTGTCAATATCAAAAGAAACCCCGCAGAGGGCTTTTGTGAGAACACCTTCGTTGTCGTATTCCTTGCAAAGATTACGGACGGAAATCAACATTGAATTTGGATTTTTAACTATTTTGTCGAAGTGATCACCATATCCCCTTCTTTCAATCCAGAAATGATCTCGATCATTCCTCCGTCTCCCTTCGCTCCTGTTTTTACTTCTCTGTCAACCGGATTTCCTTTTTCAAGAATTTGCACAATTTTCTTTCCATCAACATCTTTTATTGACCGTTCTTGGATCGCCAAAACGTCATTTTTTTCAAAGACGAGCACATCCAAATCGGCGCTCATGCCATCTTTGAGGCGCAAATCGTCTTTGTCCATCGCAAGTTTCACGACATAATCCACCACGTCCTGAACAACAGTGGATGAGGGATCGATCGAAACAACTGAAGCCGTGAATTTTTCATCCGGATCAAAAGCGTCGAAAGTGAGGGTTGCTTTTTGGTCCAACTTGATTTTGGCTATATCCGATTCGGAAACTTTCGCCTCAAGAACAAAATCATAGGAAATCATTTTGGCAAATGCTTCGACGCTTGTCCCGCCGATCACTTCTCCGGTTTTGAAATTGACTTCTTTTATTATTCCATTTGCGGGAGCCCGAAGAACCGCCCGATCCATATCCACGAGAGCCGATTGATAAGCCGCCTCGAAACTGGCAACGTTGGCATCTTTTGAGGCCGCGATATACTTTGATTTTGCCGCATCGCGCGTTGCTTCAGCCGTATCGAGAGAATTTTGGGCAGAGGTTTCCGAAAGATCAGCTGTTTGATCGGCAACATCCAGCGCTTTTTTGGCTGCGTTATAACTAGACTCAGCCGTGTCGAGTGTAAGTCTGGCCGATTTTGTCGTTGAACTGTCGGCGCCGTCGTCTGACTTCACTTGATTATAATAGCTTTGGGCGTCTTCAAGATAATTTTTCGCATCACTCACTTTCTGCTCGGCGGACGTGATATTTTTTTTGTTGAGGCTTTTTGTGTCTTCAAGATATTTTTCCGCGTTTCTTTTTCCTACTTCAGCGCTGTGAATAGTGTCAAAGCTGATACCAGCGTCAGCTTGCGCTTTTTCCAAATTGGCTTTGGCCTGATCAACCTCCAGCTGAAGACTTGAATCGTCGAGAGACCCGATCAGGTCGCCTTTTGCGACTTTTTGTCCGACCTTGACATTCACTGCCCTTACTCGTCCGTTAGTTTCAAAATCGAGCGATATAGTATCATTGGATTTCAATGTCCCCGTCACCGAAACAGTTTCCGTCAAACCGCCCTTCTTCGCTTCAGCGGTGTTATACTGAACTTTCGGCTTACGCAAAAAAGCAAAATACACTATGCCAATCAGCACAGCCGCTCCAATAACAATCCAAATTATAGTTTTTCTTTTTGGCATGAAGAGTTGAATAATTTATTTCACGCTGAACCGCACCCTTTGCAAAACAA
This sequence comes from Parcubacteria group bacterium, assembly GCA_041662765.1. Taxonomy (GTDB): domain Bacteria; phylum Patescibacteriota; class Minisyncoccia; order Moranbacterales; family UBA11712; genus JAPLXD01. The sequence goes on along the minus strand of JBAZRT010000001.1, from coordinate 20,121 downwards.
GCAAATCACTGTCAATTTTGTTTCCAAATGAATCCAGGTTTTTGACATTTGCAAAAATCGCCAAATTTTTTCTCGCTTCCCAAAAATCGTTTTCTTTTTGAGAAAAATCGGCATAGCTCGCGTTGAGCGCTTCATCTCCATCGATGTTTCCTATTGCTGCTTGCTCCATTGCCGCCAAAAATGAATCCGTCGCGAATTTGAGCGAAGTTCCCTGATCCCTCATCTTCTCCGGCAATGATCCGATGTCTATCTCGCCGCTCTTGGCCTTTGCCTCGCTTATCATCTTCTGGATTTCTTCGAGGGTGGTGTCAGACTTTATTCTATCAAATATAACCGCAACTTCAAAGAGCTGGCTCATAAATTTCACAACGCTTGATATATTTTTTGCCTGATCGCCGCTCTGTTGATAATAGTCATCGATTTCTCCGCGCACAAATTTCGTCGCCACTGATCCGTTCAGCTCGTCGGTTTCCTTTCGAGCTGTTTCCGATTTTTTGACTATGGCGTCAAGATCCGTCGAAAACCCGGCCAGTTCTGTCTTGATTTCCTCCATGCTTTTTCCTCCACTTGCATCAAATCTTGATTCTATATTTTTTTCCTTTGCAAAAACATCATACTGAGATTTTATCTCCCCTGCCGCTCCAGCCCATACGCGAACCCTTTTCGCGTTATAGAAACCAAAAGCCAGCACGGCCAAGCCGGCAATGAACAAAAGCAGGAGAAAATAGAGAAAAAATCTTTTCATTTTTTTGATCTTGGCACGGGCAGAGAGAATCGGACTCCCGACTGTGGTTTTGGAGACCACTGTTATACCACTTAACTATGCCCGCATATTATTCAGGCAAAATACAGATATTGACTGCTATTTCGATTCCTTGTGCGGCGTGTGTTTGCGGCATTTCTTGCAAAATTTCTTGAGAGCGATCTTTTCTTTGATCTTCTTTTTGTTGCGGGTGGAATGATAATTCACAGATTTGCAAACTTCACATTTGAATTTGACGAGATTTTCTTGCGACATAATATTTCGGATTAAATTAATTTAGAATTTTTGGCTTAGTCTCTCGACCATGAATTGCTCTCGGAATCATAGGAATACGACGGCAGAGAAAATTCATCGAGATTTTTGAATTTGTCATTCCCTTGCTTGAGCACAAAATCTTCTTCACCCGGGACCCAATAGGCTAGCACATTTGCATTGAAATTGCCATTCCCTCCGGGAGCGATCTCCAGCAGAACCCTGTGCGTTGTATCCAGTTCCGGATCACTGTTTTCATCGTCTTCGATAGCGTCATAATAATCGACATAAACATCCTTTTCATCCAAAATGACCACCGAGGAAGCTACCCAATTTTTCTGCGGAGCTTTTTCCGGAGCAATCGAGCTTATGTTCGCCGAAATATAGTTCAAAATTTTGGTGCGATCGTCCGCCGCGTTTTTGTCCGTTTCTTTGCCCGCGCATCTGATCTGGGAAACTTTCGCTTCTTTTGCCGCGCCTTGGCCGAGCACTCCCTGAACTTCCACTTCCCTGGTCTGGAAAAGATCCACATCGCTATCATCAGTATCTGTCTTCACATTTGGATCAACAAGCGCGATTTTCTCGCTTCCGTCGAGATAATTTCGATAACTTTGGAAAGCCGCAGTAGCGGTATTTTCCGGATCGACCGCTTGCACCACTCCTTTGGCAGTTGTCATTTCCCCTTCCACATCGGCGATCTTCACCCATTGGCCGTTCGTGCACTGCGCGTCGAAATCCTCCATAGCCTGATCGGAATTCGCGTCAGCCGCGCTGTTGTCCCCTGCGGGAGAATTCTTGAGAGACGACAGCTTCGCGGATGACTGGGTATTTTGATTTTTTTTGCCCTTCCCTTTTTGATACCACAAAAATCCGACAATGATAACGATCAGCACAGCGAGGAATATCGATATTTTTTTTCCGGACATGTTTTTGCGAATAAAAAATTATCCTTGAGCCGTTGCGCGGATTCGGACCGCGGACCTACTCCTTCATTTATACCTCTTTTTTTGTTATTCAACCATATAAGAGGATTAGACTGTATCTTGAACATATTTGCCAATTGACAAATTTAGCTCCCCTTGTCAGTCGTTCGAGCGCCAAGAAAGCGCTACGGTCTTGACCCGGCTAGGGCCTTTAACCGTGATTCGGGATTCATTGACGGATTTCTCCGCCTATGGGCAGTTGCCTACCATGGAGTTGCTCTGCCAGCTGAGCTACAACGGCTTGTTGTAATATTGCTTCGACTTGAAATATTCTATCAAAAATCAACCAAAAAAACAACCCGCCAAAAAAAGCAGGAAAAATAAAGAACCCCCATGCTCGGCATCGGGGTTCGGTTTTGCTCAAAAAGAACTTCTTGTCTTTTACCACTGGGCATCGAAGAGCTGGGCGATCAATCCCTTTGGCTTTGGCGCCTTGGCCAGTTCGGCTTCGCATTCCGCGATGCCTTTTTTGACTTCGGCTCCTTTGGTGAACTCCGGATAATCCCGGGCAAGTCCCTGGTAGCGAACCAATGCGGCCCGATAGCGCCCGGTCCGCTGATAATAGGAGCCCACATAAAATTCGTGTTCCGCCAGGTTGCCACGGCACTTTTTGAGATGCGCTTTCGCATCAGCCGTGTACTTCCAATCCGGATACCGGTCCACGACCCGCTGAAACTGCTCAGCGGCTTTGCGGCACATGGCTTGGTCGCGGTCGATGGTCTCCATTTCGTGCATATAGCTGAGACCACGGCCGAAAACGCAAAATGGCATGAGCTGGCTCCCGGGATGATCCTTTTCGAACGCGTCATAGGCGCGCATGGCGGCCAAATAGTCGCCAGCCTTGAAGCGGTCCTCGGCCATCTTGAGAAGCTGTTCCGCTGGCATCGGACCAAAGACTTCAGTGCTGGACGCTTCCGGCTTGGAGCTGAAACTCATCCCGCCACAGCCCCAGCAAAGAAGCAGAGCAAAGACCACGGCCAAAAACCTGATTTTCCCCACCTTAGTCATGAGCAATATCTCCTATTCTTTCAACGTTATTGGCAAAATTGCCATTTCTAAGCGTTGTGCCGATTTCAACGAACAGCTAATCGTAATATATTGTCTTCAATTTGTCAAGTGTGCGTTTTTTTAAGTTTAAAAAAGGCGGCATCGAATTGCGTGATGCCGCCAGAACTTCTTTGCTTCTTTTCCCTCCTCTTTTCTTGGACGGCCGTTAGTCGCCCATCGCCTCCTGGACTTTGTTCCAGTAGCTATCCGGCAGAGACTTGTGCTGCCTTATCCACCGCGAGACCCGGGTGGGTCCGTGGTGATAGGCAATGGCCGCGGTTTTCACGTCCCCAAAGCGGTGCACCATTTCCAGATAGTAGAGCTTGGCAAACTTCCTGCTCTCCACCGGATTTTTCAGGATGGCCTGATAATCGAGCTTTTCGCTCGAATTGCAGACCAGCCGATGCACGTCTTTGAGAGCCGGCAGGGTGAGACCCGCCGGACCGTGGGATACGCCGTCTGGATGGACGCCGATCTCCTTGTCTCCGCTTTCGACCATAACGATCCCCTGAAAGACCTTTTCGGCCTCATCAGTCAGCTCCCTGGCTCCGGGAACTTTTTCAGTCTCCCGAACTTTGGCCTGGAAAGCAGGATCTGCCATGATCTTTTGGGCGGTTACCTCCACCGTATAAGGAGGAGGCTGCCCGCGGATATAAGATTTCACGTAAAGTGCCGCACCTCCCACGCCCAGAACCACCGCCAGGATGGGACAGGCGAGGAGCACGTGCGCTACCGTTCCGCATAATCCGCTTTTACCCTTGTACATGCCTGCCTCCCCCGCCTACCACTTGCCGCCAAAAGACCATTGGAGAAAGGCGACACAGCGAAGGTCGTTGCTGTAGGGCCGATCGCGGACGGTACTGAAATACGTATAGTACTCGCCGCGAATGCCGAGGGCGATCTGGCCCCAGGCTCCGGGATAGGGGTTTACATCCCACTTCAGCTTGGCGCCAAACCAAGGCCCGAGCTTGTTGTCCCACCAGTACTCAGGGTGATTGCTGGCGGTGAAGCGGAAACCCACGAAGGTATTGAGGACCGGACTGAACTTCGAGCTGCTGCCGAACTTCGTCCAATCGATACCTTGCTCGAGATACCCATCCGCTTTGAACCCGGGATTATCCTTGCCCGCGATGGTTTGGGATACCTCGCCCCAGGTGGACCAGGGAAATTGGGGATAAGTTTCCCCTGCGATGGCAACACTGCCGGCCAGAAAGAACATGACCGCAAACGCCAACGCAACAAATTGCCACTTTCTTGCCTTCTTCATCGTTTACCCCCTCTGACTACAGAACTTGTGGATTGAGGTCCCCAAAGCTGGTCTGCTTCGGGAATTGGAAAAACAGGTCATAGCCCGGCTCATAAGCAGCCGAGTGAAAAAGAATGGCCCGATTTTTGGGGTTTTCTTTGAGCCACGCCGCGATCGGAGCCGCGTCCTTTTCGTTCAGGACTCTCACTCCAATCACCTGGGCGCCGACTTCTTTGGCTTTGGCGACCAACTTATCCGTCTGGCCGATGGTGGCCACAACGGGAGTGAGCTTCAAGGCCAGTCCCAGCTTTTCCTGCACGGCACGAAAATAGTTGTAGGGCGCGTCGCAGTACTGGTCCGGATATTTGGCATTGTCGGTCTTTTGGACCACGATCTCTTCAGCCAGCGCGATACGCACCGACTGATTCCCAATCACCGCTCCGCCCTTTTTGAGCTTGCGGATAGGGGCGGTCCCCAGGACTGTCGCGGCATTGGGATTGTCTTTCTTGTAGCCGACGATCTGGGATCCGAAAAGGTCGCAGGGCCCGTAGCAGTTGATGCCGTTTTGGGCCAGAAACAGGGCCGCTTCAGCTTTCGAAGGCAGGTCCATGCAGGCAATCACCAGGCTGAGTTTCTTCTTGGACAATTGAGCCAGGTGAATTGCCGGTGCGGCCACAGCGTTGAAACCGTGGGTGTCGATCATCACGGCAAAAGACCGCTTGTCGGCATACAGCACCGAGGAATAGTTCAGTTTGGACGGATCCACTCTGAACTTGAAATTCCCGGCGCCGTCTTCAGTGTAGAAGTCGCCCGTTTCGCCCACTAATTTGGCATACGCCGGTCCCAGGCCTACGACCTGGACTTTGGCGTAATCAATCAGCTGGCCGGCCAGGCGGCCTTCCATGTAGGTAACCAGCCCGGACTTGTCGGTGACAACCCGGAAGGGATAGGCGTTCTTGAGATCACTGCCATCAGGCAGAGTGGTATCGCGGGTGACCCGGTCAACCTGAGCGCCGACCAAAGCGCCTGGCGGCACAATGATCTTCGATTTTCCCAAGATAATTTCCTTCGGAGCCGGAGCGCTCATGGCCGCGGATGGAATCATCAACGCGGCCGCCAAAGCCAAAACCAACATCCACTTTCTCATAACTTTTTCCTTCTTTGATTTCGCGGTTGAGACTTCAGTGACCCTTGTTCCAGCTGTTGAGTTTGTCTTTGATGATCCACTCTCTCCAGAAGGACCGCCAAAAGACATAGATATTAACAAATCTTATGACCCAATAAGCCGGCAAGGAGGTCAAAACTTTTCCAGTCATGCCGGTAACCGCGCCTTTGATGAGGCACGGGATCGCCACGATCGTCAGATCGATAGCGGCGGCCAGCATGATTAGCCACCAGAAATTCCACTTCATCGTCGTGAGAAACGCAACGGCAAGAATCGGTGCCAGTGCCGGTTCCAGGAGGTATCCATAGATCATGATTCCCAGCCCCTTGTTTTTTCTGAAGCTGTGAACGGAAACGTTCTGGAAAAAGCTCCGGTACCATCGGTCGATCTGGTTGACGAATATTTTGAGCGTCGGTGGATCGAACGGATAGCAATAGGCCGTCTGCTCGCAATAGATCTCATATCCCTCGAGCAGGAAATTCCAAGTGAGATCCATATCCTCGGCCATTGTCCTCGCGTCGAAACCGCCCATCATCTTGAGCAGTTCCGTGCGAAAGACGGAAAAACAGCCGGAGGAAACCATAACCAGCCCTATATTCTGCTGGGCTCTCTTATGGAGCGATATGCCAAATACGTATTCGATAAACCTCCCTCTTTCCCAAAGGGTTTCCACTTTTTGCGGAATAACAAACCCGCATACGGAAGCCGTCTTCGGGCTGTTGAACCAGGGCAATGTTTTCTCAATGGCATCCGGCGCCAGAATCGTATCCGCATCAATTGTCACGATAAGATCGGACACGATTTGCGGAATGACATAATTCTGGGCCATCGCCTTTGATCCCTGATTTTTGTGAGTCCGGATAACGGTGACGCCCATTTCCCTGGAAATTTCGCCGGTTCCATCCGAGGAGCAATCATCAACCACGATGATTTCCTCAATCGGAACCGTCTGCAATTTCAGGTTGCTGATGGTGGCGCCTATTGAATCTTCTTCGTTGTAGGCCGGCACGACAATAGTAATTGAATACTTCGCGACCGGCGGTTCGATGGCAAATTTCGGCCTGAGGCCGAACCACCACCTCCAATCCAAAAGCCGTGATAGACGCATATTTGCACCATCCTTATGGGAATTTATAACATGAAGTTGTCAAAGGACTTCGTATTTTTGTAACACTCCTTTTTAAATAAGTCAAGTAAAAAAAGCGAAAAAACAATTATTTTGCCTTATATAAGCCATTATGCAATTTTGACAAATCTGAAATCCGCTCCAATATTCGCAAATCAAAAAAACAGCCCCGCTGGAAGCAGAACTGTTGATGTTTTTTATTATTTAGACGACTAGCCTCATCATACCCTTCCTGGTTCATATTGGCTAAATTCCGAATTGTGAAAAAATGCGAAGAATTTCCGGCCGTCAATTTGACAATGACTTATCTCTGTGATATAATAGCGCCAATAGAAATGCAGTTATTTTATTTTTAGGAGAGCGAGCATGCCAACGGCATTAATCTTTCCGGGGATCATCCTGGGCGGTCTTCTGGGTTTGGTCATATACTCCCTCGTGACCATGGCTCAAATGAGTGAGCGGAACATGGATAATTTCGAGTATCAACTGCTCCTTCAAGCAGCTGAAAAAGCTGCCCAGCCGAAATGATGATTTTCTCTCCTCTGGATCCCCCTCCAGGGAAAGAGATGGTACGCCGGGGTTTTCGCGAGGAAACCCCGGCTTTTTTATTTGGCAAATTCCTGTTTTCTGGAGAAATAAAAAAGGGCGCAACCGATGTTGATCGCGCCCTTTGCCTCCCCCGAATTTTGTTTTCAGCTTTGAGGAATGATTCCCGATTCTTTCGCAATTTTGAGACACACCGGGCAAATCTGCCTCGCCAAAGCGATTTCGGACTTATTGAATTGGAATTTTCCCGAGACGCTGCACAGTGGAAGCACCGAGAGACCGCTTCCATTGGTCTGTATGTCCTTGATGTGCCAGCGCCCGCGGTTGAAGAACTGCCTGCAGAAAGAATATCTCTCTGGCAAAATATACATCCCCGTTTTTTCCTCCCTACTTTTTCAGCATTTTTTGTTTCATATCATCTTACTTTCTTTTTCGAAAATGATCAAGGCTGTTTCAAAAAAAAGAGGAGCGCACGACTTCTGCACCCCTCGCCTCGCCCAAATTTCTTGGAACTCGGGACTTTCAACTTCAGAAAAAAAAGCGCGTTCACATCAGCTTCCGGCCGACCAAAGACCAGATGGCCCGATTGATTGCCACATCCGCAAGCTGCCGGAAAAAATCAGCCACTTTTTTGCAGCCCTGTTTTGCCGGAAGCCAAACTATGGTTGCCAACCCGCCGATGAATAAAAAATAATAAAGCCGTCATACTGCTTGCCTGCCATAGCGAACCTCCTTCGGAGATGATATAAAATGTTTGCTGGCCAATCCTCCTAGGTTGACGCGCCAAAAATTTTGATCAAAATAAGGGAGATTCCGATGATCTTTGAGAAAGAACTGATCAGCACAACTCCGGCATAGAGTTGCAAATTGGGCAAATTTTTCGCCCAGAATACATCCCAGAAAAATAGCATCTCTTTTTCCGCCTTTTAGATATATTCTTTCCTGATCCAATTATAATTTCCAGTCAACCATTGGAAATGAAAATAAATTTTTGTCCTATGAAATCAGCTTATTCAGCCAGCCAAACAGACTGAATCCGCCTTGTGCGCCGGCAAGCAAAGTTTCAATCTCTTGATTGGATTGTTCCAGAACTCTGATCTGCTCAGCGAGCTGCTGCTGATCACCCTCGTTGGAAAGCTGGGTTTTGATTTGGTTCAGCTGGCGAATCTGCTCTTTGTTTTGCTCCAATGTTTTTTGAGCGTCATTTATTTCTCCGAAATTTGGTCCCATGAAAAACTTTGCAAATCCGCTTTTTCTTTGAATTTTCTCGACGTTTTGTTCCAACCTTATTTTATTTTGGTTTTGATTCTGGGCAATAACCCTGACTTGCTGTCCGATCCCACTATTTCTGTCGGCTATTTGAAGCATAGCTTGGACGGCGTTCGCCACTTGGCTTCTTTTTTGTATCGATGGATTGGAGCTGGATTTGCCATTGCTTGCGTTGTCTTTGGCGGCGCTGTCCTGAGCTTGAACTGCGTTTTGCTCCTGGGTCTGGATCTGATTGCTTTCTCCTCGGTTCATCACCTTGTTTTTTTCTTCCGTCTGAACAGTATTTCCAGTTTGACTGCCTTGGGCTTGAGAACCAGCCTGTCCCTGCTTTGCCCCTTGATTGGGATTTGTGCTTGCCGCTTGAACTTGAAAGCTCAATCCAAAAATAAGCAACAGTGATGCGAATAGCGTTTTTTTCATTTTTTTTATTTTATTGATAATTAGACCTCTTTGAAGATAACTTTAGCACTTAGACTAATAAACAGCAAACAAAAAACAACCCGCTGAAAGCTGAATGGGGTTGTTTTTTGAATTTTTTCTCTTCTTGCTTAGACTGCCGGCGGAATTTGATTGGTCGGATCTTTTGGAGCATTTTGGCCGGATCCGCTTTCGACTTTCGCGCGCTCCTCTCGAATATTTTTCCTGAACAAATAAAGATAAAGAAGATATATCACTGCTCCGCCGATCATCGCCAAAATCACAAACCACCAAAACTCCCGGCACTTGTCGAAAAAATACCAAATGAGAAATGCCACGATCGCCAGCGCCGCCTGCCATTTCCGGCGAATGTCCCGCTTTTCAATTTGCTGCTTGATTTTGTCAAAAGTCCGCCACAAAAACGCGGCGAAATACGCGATCAGCATCAAAACCCAGACCCATTTCGGCCAGCCTTGGCAATTTGAGGCTTCTTCTCCCTTCACAATACCATCTCTCGCAATTGGATTGTCTTGATTTTCTCCGCCTACAACCTGTTCTCCGGAAATTTCAGCACCGCTGACATTTCCAATAAATGATTGAACACTCTGAAAAAAACCCGGATTCGCGTTGGTTGATATCGTGATATTGTTGTTATTGCTATCATTTGCTCCATCTTCTTGACTTCCATCTTGATCCTCGTATCCCAATATCATATCAAAGTTCATCGTTTCCCCCATAAGGCCGGTTCCTGATTCCGGATCAAATACCAGATAAAATAGGAAATAATTCGTGCTGTGCGGAGGAATATGATTGACAAATATCTCCCTTCCGTTGAGACTGGACATTGTCACGTTACCATCGCAATCATACGCGCAACTTTCCCCAGCGACCGGATCCAATGTTTCCACTTTATTGATTTTGAAAAACAAGTGATCGGCCAAAATCGACGGATCCGCGTTTATCGTCACCTCAAATTGAAAATTTTCTTCATTATCTCCGTGATTTCTGATTGTGACGGGAGAAGGGTATGCTTTTCCCGGCGCAGCATCTGACACATTGAACAACGGCTTGTTTGACACGACTTCAAGTCTTGGCGTATCTGGCGCCGCGTTTGCCGTATTGGCAGCAAAAAACAGTCCCAGCGACAAAATACAAATGATAATTGATATTTTTTTCATACAGAATTTTATATTTTTTGGCTTCCAAGGCCTAACAATGATTATGCTTCTGCCGAATCAACACTTTTCGATGCCGGATCGCTTCCCCTACCCGTACTGCTGTCGCCATTGCCGCCAGAATCGTCTTTTTTCGGATCATCTTTCAAGCTGTCCGCTTTGGGAAGATCCGCGTCGGCCTTTTTGATTTCTTCTTTTTTCGGTTCCTCTTTCGGCTTTTCGCTGGTCGTTATCAAAACAACTGTGTCATCCTTTTTGGCTGTGACCAAATCCACGTCTTTCGGCAAATTCAAATCGGAAACCAAAATTTCAATTTTACCGACTTTATCAATTTTGACCTTCGCAAGATCAATTTCGAAATCTTTCAAGTCATTTATCACACTTTCCTCACACGAAAGCTTGATTTTTTGCAATTTCTGATCCGCGCTCGCTTCGAATCCGTCCGGCGCGTTCAATTTTCCTTTGAGGTTTATATCGAATTCTTTGGAAATTATTTTTGGCTCATCTATCGCTGGCGGGTTCACATCGCCGTCAGTCGGCGGAATATCAGAATCCGATTTTTCTCCATTTGAAATTTGGGTCGTGTCCCCTTCCTGGTTCGGCGGAGAGTTCGGCTCCAAAAGCTTATCCCTCATATCCTTGTCCATCATTTTGTCTTTTTTGTTCCCGAGCATTCCAAGATAAACCAAAAATTCCGGTTGGCAAACATCTTCTTTGCTTTTTTTCACTTTCCCTTCCGCATCAAAACATTTTTCGAGAGTCATCGTCCTGAACTGAGCAAGCTCTTTTTCTCCCAATTTATTTTCTTCGCCCGGCGTGTTTTCAGGATCGATCCACGGCCCCGTTCCGTCGGGAAATCTGGCAATGGATTTGTCATCAGGTATTGATGCGGTCCAGACGTGACTGTCAACCAACGTCACGCCCGCATCTCCTTTAGCGCCGTTATAGAGATATACCGTGTCGGAGTCATTGCTAAGATAAGATTTATTCATATAAACCGCGAGCCACGCCCCGTGAGTCAATGTCGTCGCTCCGGTATTCGTATTTATTGATGTTATGGCAACACCGCCCGCCAACGTATGGTCATAGATCGTCCAACCGGCAAGCTCCATATCGTCGGCCGAAGTCGTCCCTTTGTTATATATTTCCACCCACTCCCCGCCGGGCATCGGACCAGCTTCGTTTCCTGAAGGATTGGGAACAATTTCGTTCAGAACTATATTTCCGGTCGGCGAATCCGAAACTGAGACCGGAACAGTGAAATAATGACTGGTCGAGCACTTTTCATTGCCACTCGCGTCGGAAGTCTGGATTTTATAATAATATGTCGTCCCGGCAGTGAGATTTGGCAATTCAACTGAATGAGCGATGTTGTCGGCGCTTGTATCGGCAGGCATTGGAGATTGAAAGGCATATGCAGAGCAGCTCGGATGTGAACTACTGGCGTCATAAACAACGTTTGAAGTCGCCATTTCATTCGTATGCCAGGTAACAATCGCTTTGGGTTGCGTTCCGTTGGTTGTTCCTTTGGTGCCTGCAACCTTGACGATGTCATTGTCAAGAATCACCGGCACTGTCCAGTCTCCGGAACCAATCAAGTTTTCCGAAAAATCATCCGAATCGGAAAAGCCGCTGGAACCGTCGGGAAGTTCCGCCTGCCAGGCCGAAAAAACGAAAGAAAATTTGCACTGGAGTCCCTCAAGGCCTGGGGGCGCCGTGGACGGAAGCGAAACATCGAAATCCCATTCGTCCGAATGGCCGGAGGCCAGGTTCCCCGCGTTGAAATTCAGTCCGTCGAGCGCCCCGGAATATGCCAGCGAACCGTTTTTGTCGGCTTCGAGCTGGAGCCCATGGCAGAGCGTGTCATCGCCTGAAATTTTTCGAAAATTCAATTTATATTGCAAATCCGCGCTTCCCGCGTTCTTGGCTTTGACGCTTCCGACAACCGCATCACCGGCCCGAAAATCAGAAATATTCATCAAAACACTGGAATCCAATTCCAAATCAAATGTCCCGGCAATGAAATTGTTTCCGGCGCTGGTTTCCGTGTCAGTGAAGGCTGAATCTGTCGGATGAACCTTGTTCAAATTCGCGATCAAAAAAAGTACAAACAAAGCCAGTCCGATTTTTTTGGCGGACGCACGTATCCTTTTCATGATCACGGATTTATATTTCCTCTTTTTTTTCTTCAATATCATCAGATATAATGCTATTTTCCTCTCTCTTTTTGGCTCTTTTTCGATAATCAATCTTTTTCTTGATCTCGTCTTTTATCTTATTCATTTCGTCATAAACAATAATCACCGCCGGAATAATGATGAGCAAAATGAGTCCCGGAGTGGTCTTTGCGTATCCCACCGGAAAACCGATATACGGCAATTTGAAAATTTCCTTTCCAATGATCCCCTCTTTGGTGAATTTCTCTCCATCGGCCGATTGGTTCGCGTCACCTTTCGTTTCAAACGCAACTTTCCCCTGCAGTTCTTCTTTTGAAACAATTCTGTGCGTTACTGTCATCTTTGAATCATCTGTTCGTTTGGTGATGATGTCTCCGACGTTATAATCCGCTTCCGGCTTCACAAAAATCATGCTCCCGGTGTGAATCGTCGGCTCCATGGAACCGGATTGCACGGTGAAAACTTTGTAGTTTCCCGGAAACGGCACGAATGAGAACACGACAAACACGCCCAGGAGAACCAGCAGGACGAGAATTGTATTGATTGCAATCTTAAAAATTTTTGCGATTTTTTTCATTGTTCCAAAAAATTACTTATATTTCTCCAGCTCGGCTAAAGCTTCGTTTTTGCACTTTTCACAATAGCTGTGCGTGATGTCCCTGTCGGTCTCCACTCCCTCTTTTTCTCCCAAATAAGCTTTGCATTCTGAACAAATTATTTTGATCATTTTCTTTTTGGGCTTTTCTTGCGGCGCTATTTCTTCCTGCTTATCTCCTGGTATTTTTTCCATTTTTTTTATTTTATTGGAAATTGGGATTTTGAAATTGGAAATTCCGATGCTTTGCATCGGTGATTCCTCGCTCTACTCACCCCGCGTAAAAAACGCGGAGTGAAAAGAGATTGGATCAACCTATCGACCTAATGAATAGACTCAGCGTCAACACCGATCGTGTATTCCGCGCTAGAACCTTGATAGGGATTACCAACAGAAGAATCCAGACTAAAACTCATTCGATAACATCTGCCTTTTCCAGGCGCCAATGTTCCCATATCAACCGCACCTGAATAAGCGGAAACATTTCCATCATATACAACCACATTGGTTGTATTTGGATAGGTAATGGGCGACCAAATAACAGAATTTTGGCAGTTAAATGATCCTCCAGCAGGATAGGCCCATGGCCCACCATTTTCCAAGCTTTCCTCAATTTTTACTTGGAGAACATCATTAAGGTTACCATGATTAGGCCCAGGAACATTGGAGGTTTGAATTAAGCCAAATTTCCAATTGAAATCAAGCGATCCCGTATTGGCAACAGCTGGGTAATAATAGTTTCCCGTATCTGCGCTGTTGTATCCAGGATAGAGATTTGTGAGTGAAACAGGTAATGTTGGGGTTGTGGAATTATTATTAACGATTCCATTGGCATCCAATTCAATACTCAATGTTCCAGCTGAAAAGGTGTTATTGGAGATAGTTTTTGAATCGTTGAAGTACGCGTATGTCGCTCCTCCGGCAATCGCCGCGACTGCAAAAACCACCACCAGACTTTTGATTATTCTTTTCATAATTCACCTTCCTTTCTAGTTTTATTCTAAATTAAATATATCCTTTTATTAGGATATCGCTATTAGATTTGCTGGAGATTCAATGTTGCATTCATAACTGCGCTATCGCCCTGAACTTCATTTCCTGTACCTGAAGGAAGCTCCCAATGCAATTTATAAGTCATCGAAGTGGCTGCATTTAGGTTATCAAGCGCCTGTGGTAGAGAACTGATTGCTGCGGCCAAATTATTCAATGTCATTGGCGAAACAATTACGTTATTGCTTGAATCCAGAAAACTTACCAATACCGCATCTCCAAGATTTCCAACGCTGTCTTTGCCACCCGTATTCGTAACATTGAACGCAGTCAAACTCAGCGCTCCATTGATTGTCCCTGAGTTCGCAATTGTAAATGTCTGATCGCCGGTGTCTCCCGGTTTCATATTTGTGAAGCTGAATGGAATCGAGCCGCCAGAAGTCACGTCGAGAGTTAATGTTCCAGCTGAAAAGGTGTTATTGGAGATAGTTTTTGAATCGTTGAAGTACGCGTATGTCGCTCCTCCGGCAATTGCCGCGACGGCGAAGACAATCACGAGACTTTTGATTATGTTTTTCATAATATTTTTTTATTCATTGATTATATTTCCGCATTTACAGGCAGCCAGTCGCCTTCGACCTTTGTGGCTTTTATATATAATTAAGCAGCAAAATTTTTATGCCCTCCAGCATTGGCTTGCCCTCTTGAGAGGGCATGAATATCAGCTGCTTATTTTTTCATCCACGCAATTGGAAAAAATATTTCCGGATTTGCGTATAACAAAAAAGCCAGCGCAAAATTGTTATCCCCACGATAACATCCTTGCGTTGGCTTTCGATTTGCACCGTATTTCACAAATCAGCATTATTATTTCATTTTTGCACAAAGAAAAAAGACCTCCTGATTTGTCCCTTTCGCTTGTCGTTTTTATTTCTATACCCATCAAAGCAAAAAAAAAACGCGGAATGCAAACCAGGGAGCTGTGGATAAGTTCACCTCCTCACCATTTTTATGTTGTAATACATTTTTCAATAGCTGCAAGACAAAAAATGGTGAGGAGCGGTCAAATAAATTTTCGCTGCCGTTGGTATGGACAAAAATCAAGGAATTTGCTAGCATAGAAATCACAGAATTCCACCACACTACCAAGAAGGCACCCGTCATGCGTGAGACTGAACAACGTTTCGGCAAAGTGGTCCTGGTTCGTTTTACTCGCCCTGGCCAGAGCAGGAAAGAGCACCGGCTCGACCTCGAGATCGCCGAACTGGCTGAGTGCAAGACAAATCGCGACGCCAGGAGAGTTGCCCAAAAAGAAGCCCATGCCGTGTTGAGAAAAGAGTACGGATCCAGATATCGCCTCAAAGGGGCGATTCCCCTGAAAATCGCTGCCGTTTGAGGCATCGCCTCGCAGTTCTTTCCAGAAAATATTATAAACAAAAAGACCCCAAGGCCGCCCGGCGCACCACCGGACGGCCTTTTCATATTCGCCAAAAACTCCAATTGCTCTTGGATTTTTTTTGCTGTATAATCATATTCAATGAAACTCTTCAGCAAAAGAAATATTGCCATCACTATTTCTTTCTTTTTCATCGGATTTTTGATCTGGTCTTCTGTCCAATTCCAGGCGTTTTTCGCGAAAATCGTGCCTCTCTTTGAAAATCTGACCCGAGAACACGAGTTTTTGAGCATTTTTGTTTTTATTGGTCTCGGAACTTTGTCCACGATGCTTTCTTCTTTTTCGTCCGCGCCTCTGGTGCCGATCGCCGTCATCGTTTGGGGAAGCAACCCCGTGGCGCTCTATCTTCTGGCCGGCTGGATGATCGGAGACGTTTTGAGCTATATCATCGGATACTACGCGGGAAATCCGATCCTCAAAAGATTTGCGTCGCTTGAAAAAATCGACTATTATCGCAAAAAAATCCCGCCGAACGCCCAGTTCAAGCTGGTTTTCTTTTTCATTATGTCGATGCCGTCCGAAGTGCCCAATTATACCCTTGGAACCTTGCGCTACAATTTTCTCAAATATTTTCTCACGATCACGCTGGGCGAAATAATTTTCGCTTTCATCACCGCCTATGCCGGACAGGCGCTGGTCCAAAAAAACTATGTTCTTTTTGCCGGCGGGATCGCCCTTCTTCTTCTGTTTTTCAGCTATTTCCTCTATCTCTTCAAGAAATATTTGAAAAACCAATGATCTTTGCCGCATCGCGAATATTTTGACAAATTGCGGATATTTCTCCATAGTAAAAGCATCTTGCGACCAGGAGGATAGAAAAGTTGAAAAACACCTTGTTTATTCTCGTTTTTGTCTTCCTTTTTGGTCTCGCCTGTCCGGCGGCCAACGCCGGGAGCCAAACGACCGACGAGCTCAAGAAGCCCTTTGCAATTGCCGGCCTGGTTGCCGGCATCGGCGAAGATTCCCTGGCGGTGTCAGATCGAGTAGGGACATTCTTCATCCAAAACATTTTGAACCTGGAGTTGTACCAACTTCCCTTGATGGCCGCCGCTGAACGCGAACAGCCCATCTATGTCCAGCTGAAACCAGCCGGAAACGGAAATTGTATTATTTCTTTCCTTCGTCTCCTGTCTATTTCCTCAAAATAGTTTGGGGACAAAAAAGGCCATTCGGGCAACCTCTTCCGAATGGCTTTTAAAATTTTCAAAATGGAAATTTTCTTAATCCAGCACCGCTTTGATTCTTCTGACTCCAGCGCTTGAGGCTTCTTCTTTCGTGATCTTGAACGTGCCGAGCTCGCCTGTCGATCCTGCATGCGGTCCGCCGCAGATCTCGGTCGAAAAGTCATAGATGGAATATACTTTTACTTTTTCTCCATATTTTTCGCCGAAAACTCCGATCGCGCCGGTTTTTTGCGCGTCTTCAAGCGTCATCTCGGCGCATTTGACTTCAATATTTTTTGAGATCGCTTCGTTCACGAGGCTTTCTGTTTTTTCGATCTCTTCCGGCGTCATTTTTTTGTCATGGGAAAAATCAAGGCGCAGCCTTTCGCCTGTGATGTTTGATCCTTTTTGAGAAACATTTTCTCCCAAAACTTTTCGAAGCGCCGCCAAAAGCAAATGAGTCGCCGTGTGCAACTTTGCAGAATTTTCTCCCGCATCAGCCAGTCCGCCCTTGAACATTCCGGCTGACACAGTCCTTGAAAGCTCCTGGTGCTTTTTGAATTCTTCGTGAAAACCTTCCTCATCAACGGCCATATCGTGTTCACTCGCGATTTCTTTCGTCAGCTCCAGCGGGAAACCAAAAGTGGAAAAAAGATAAAAAGCCTTTTCTCCGGAAATTTGCTCCTCTTTGCGGCTCTCAGCAATGATTTCTTTTATCTTTTTGAGCCCTTTCTCAAGCGTTTCTCGGAATCTCACTTCTTCCTGATTCAGCTCCTCGGTGATCTTTTCCGTTTCGCGCTCGAGCTCGGGATAGGCGTCTTTGTATTCAGAGATCACCACTTCCGCGATCTTTGCCGCAAAATTGTTTTCGATCCCCAGAATTTTTCCCTGCCGGATGGCGCGGCGAATGAGCCGGCGCAAAATATATCCCCTTTCCACGTTCGAAGGCGCAACTCCGTCCGCGATCATGAAAGTCGCGGTTCGCAAGTGATCGGAAATGATCCGCATTGCTTTTTGATTTTCTTCTTCTTTGTACTCCTTCCCAGATATTTCTTCGACTTTTCTGATTATCGGCTGGAATATATCCGTTTCAAAAACACTTTCTTTTCCCGTCAGCGTCACAAGGGTCCGCTCAAGACCCATGCCGGTATCCACATTTTGCTGAACCAATTTTTCAAAAGTTCCGTCCGCTTTTTTGTTGTATTCCATGAAAACATCATTCCATATCTCCACCAATCGCGGACCGTTGAGATCCCCGAATTTTCCTTCGACCGCTCCATCTTCCGGCGAAACATCATAGAACATCTCGCTGTCAGGCCCGCACGGTCCCGTTTCCCCTGCCGGTCCCCACCAATTGTCGTCTTTCCCGAGCGGGACTATTCTTTTTTCATAGTCCACGATCCCGTTCTCGGCCACTTTCGCTTCGATCCCGGCTTTTTTGAATTGTTCTTGCCAGATATTGATCGATTCCTGGTCAAGAGGCGCATCGTCGTCGCCTTCGAAAACGGTGACATAGAGCCGGCGCGGATCAAGCCCAAGCCATTTTTCTGAGGTCAAGAACTCAAAGCTCCATTCGATCGCTTCTTTTTTGAAATAGTCTCCGAGCGACCAGTTTCCCATCATTTCAAAAAAAGTGAGATGCCGGTTGTCGCCCACATCATCAATGTCGGGAGTTCGCACGCATTTTTGGACATTGGCAAGCCGCGTTCCCAGCGGATGTTTTTCACCCATCAAAAAAGGAACGAGCGGATGCATTCCGGCGGTCGTGAAAAGCACTGTCGGATCATTTTCCGGCACCAAAGGCGCCGAAGGAATGATCGCATGCCCTTTTTCTTTGAAAAAATCGAGATATTTTTGGCGAAGTTCGTTTGCAGTCATTTTTTGGTTTCTAGTGTTTAGTATTATGAAAATAGCAAATTTCTTGAAGAATGTAAAGAAAAAACTGCCCCGGACGCGCCCCGGAACAGCCGAAAATATGTCTTTTTTTCAAAAGGTTTTACTACAGCGATTTCAGCTTTTTTTTGAGTCCTCGCAGCTCCTCTTCCAAAAACATCCGGTTCGTACCTATTTTCTTGAGCGTTTTTTCAAGATCGTCTCGATCGATGCGAATGCGTTCCTCTTCTTTTTTGAATTTCCGTTTCTGAACCTCAAGGTCTTCGATTTCCCGCAGAATTTTTTTGAGATCCGCATCCAAAATCACGATTTGCCGTTCGATATCCAGGCGTTTTCGGCGAGCCTCACTTGGATCGCTCGTGGAAGATTCCTCATCCGCTGCTTCATTATCGCTTTTATAATCATCGAGTATTCCCATATTTGGATCTTAAGCAATTATCCCGCCCCCAAGAACTTCTTTGTTTTTATAGAAAACCGCCGATTGGCCCTTCATCACCGCCCGCAAAGGCTTTTTGGTTTCGACGATCAATTTCCCCGGCTTGCCTGACTTGATTATAGCAGAAATCTTCTCGGCATGATAACGGATCTGAATTTGAGCGCTGAGCGGCAGTTTCGTTTTTTTGTTTATCCAATTGACCTTGCTGACGAAAAATTTTCTCACAAGCAACTTTTTCGGATCATTTGAAACAACAAGCTCATTTTTTCTTGAATTTTTTCCAATTACGAAATACGGCCCGGCTGCGCCAATTTCAATTCCTTTTCTCTGGCCGATGGTATAAAAAGGCAGTCCCTTGTGCTTTGCGAGCACGCTTCCCTTTTCATCGATGATATTTCCGGGCTGCAGCTTGATGTTTTTTTGCAAGAATTGATTTATGCCGCTATCAGCCAAAAAGCAAACATCTTGCGACTCTTTGTTCCCAAAAACAGGCAGTTTCATTTTCTTCGCTATTCTCCTCGTTTCGGTTTTTTCAAAACCGCCGAGCGGAAAAACAATTTTCGCCAATTCCCGTTGGGCCAGTCTGTACAGAAAATATGATTGGTCTTTGGTTTTGTCCTTGGCTTCAAGAAGTTTGAGTTTGTCGTTGCGGGCATAGTGCCCGGTTGCGACAAAATCAGCTTTATATTCTTTCATCAAATCAAACAGCGATCGGAATTTCATCTCCTTGTTGCAAACCACGCACGGATTCGGCGTAACGCCTTTTCTGTATGAATCAATGAAATAATCGACTATTTTTTTCTTGAACTCTTTGCGGACATCAACAACCTCGAGATCAATGTCGAGACTTTCGGCTACTTTTTTCGCTTTTCTCAAGGACTTTTTGGCGCTTGATCCGTCAAAAAAACGAAAAAAGACGCCAACGATCTGAAATCCCTGTTTTTTGAGAAGCGCCGCGCTCACCGCCGAGTCCACCCCGCCGGAAAGAGCAATGAGAACTTTTTTATTTGCCATTTTTCGAATCCAAACTTTCTTTGATCAGGCTTCTCACTCCCACAAGATCCACTTTTTTCTTTTCGCGGTTGTTTTCGCGGCGGAAATTTCTGGGCTGCATCTTGGTCGCTTCGCTCATAGTCAAAGTTTGCCGCGGCCGGTCGGCCTCGCTTCTTGATGATACGCCAGGCCTTCTGACCGGTTTCTCCTCTCTTGCGTTTTTCGTTTGCTGAACACGCGCTTGCTGGCGCTGATAGTCCTTGAGGCAATCCTTGCAAAAAGTCGGCCGCGAAGCATCCGGTTTGAACGGAACTTGAATATCCGCTTCGCAAGTGGCGCATTTCGCGGGATACATCGTGCGAGTGTCGTCTGATCCATGGACAGATTGGACAGGTTGCGCGCTTCTCACCGGCGCGCTTTTGCTTGCAG